>NZ_QGDU01000058.1 GCF_003149045.1 Fibrobacter sp. UWR4
TGTAGATGTAAAGATAGCCTACGAATGGGAATCGGAATCGAGAGAATCATCTAGCAAGGCTGCCTAAATGCTTCCACACATGTTGATGATGCCTCTTAAAAATTATTTTTTATCAGAGCCCTCTTCTGAGATTTAACCACTCCATCACATAATCGGAATTCCGAAGTAAATATAACTTCTGTTAAGAAATTGTTGTCATAAAAAAAAGAGATTTCTTCTTTTTCTGTATAGCTGGATTTTAGAGGAAACAATAAAAATGGCAATTGACGATTATAATGAGCAATTTCACTAGTCATTTGTATAATTCGACCACTATCATCATATTGCCTTTTTTCAACAAACATCGTCTTATCAAAGCTTAACAGGAACGCATCATTATCTGCAACCACACTATCCAACGCCTTCAGACCTTTATCATTGTAAAATACAATTCTTTTCTGAGTTTCACCAGTGTAGTAATCCGTTAAAGATTGAGATAAACTAACAGTATCTTTTCCTATAATATTAACAACTCGTTTTACTTTTTGCGCAGTTTCATCAAGAAGAGCAACAATATTGTCTCCCGTCTTTTTTATAGAAAGAGATCCAATTTTTTTCCCTTCAAAATTAAATGATTCAATCAAAATAGAACCTTCTTCATTTTCATGGATAATAAAAGAAGATATTATAGCATCATTTGAATACAAGTTGTATTTTTTTCCACCTTGATAAGAAACATCTTCGACAATCGGCCACTCCTTGATATTCTTTCTTACAGAATACGTTTTAACAAGAGAATCATCCGTGAACACTTCAACAAGAAAATTTTCTTTTCCTGCATGAATACATGCATCATAAATGATTTGCCTTGCACTTTTTTCCAAAGAAGACACTTCTTCAGAAAAAAAGTCAGAATTAAACGATGAATCAAATACCACCCTTGGAGATAGGTATAGAACATAAGGAAGTTCAAATCTCAAGCCAGAATCAACATTTGCCGATTTCCAAGAAATAAGACTTAAAATTTGGATTCCAACCAAAATTAAGAAAATTGTAAAAGCTAAAAATAATTTTTTCATTAATACGACATGGGGCTCATCACAAATCTACCATTTTGAATACCATCATATCTATAAAAAACAGCTTACGGTCGTAAATATATCAAACTAACATTTCCTTTTTCGGCAAGATCAGAAAACTGGCCAACATCTGACTTATAGGGGCGACCATCAGAGCCTATACCATTTGGAGTGGGCTTCCAAGATGACATATGAGAATGAATAGAAATATACTTATAACCAAAGAAATTTCCAATTCCGATTCTGCTATTTGTGTACCCATCTATCGTGACCCTATTTACCAGTTCTCCTTTTTCATTCAGTACTTGCACACTTCTAGCTTCCGTAAACTTTACATAATTACCATCCTCATCATAAACTCTATACAATTCCCTATTATACGATTTAGGATTCGCACCTTCCGGTGCAGCAGCAGCATCAGCCGCTTCCGCTGCAGCATCAGCCGCTGCAAAATCTTCAAAAGCCTTTTTTTGACCAGGAGTTGCATCAGCAAGATCCCCCAAAGCATTCCTGTCGTCCTCCGCAATTAAACCAGACACATCAGGTTCTCCGGTTTCAGTGATTTCTTCATCAAAAACAGTAGATTTTGCAGAAGAAAGCGTTACACTTAAAAGACCAGAAGCAAAACTCATTCCAGCCCCCTTTAAGCCCCCCTGTACAATACTCCAACCTCGGGCGCCATTTAAAGCAGAACCGGAAGCACCACTAGCAAAACCACTTACCATTTGTGCGTATGCTGGGGACATGAAATTGCGCGCTTTTGCACCAACACCAGCTCCAATCGCACCAGTCGCAGCCCCCTTCCAAGTAGCATCCCATGCCCCAGACCAGCTTACGTCTGTACCATAAGCAAGACCACTGACAGCATAATTGCCCAATCCACCGACAGCACCTCCTGCAGCACCACCTGCGATCGCACCAAGAGCTCCGCCACCAACGGCAGCATCTGCAAAATCGCCAACAGCGCCGGCCGCAGCACCAACAGCAGCACCGCCCACAAAACCAACCCCAATGGACTTGGCACAGTTACCGCCGCCCATACAAGCCTGTATACCACTTACAGTGCCTGCAACTGCGCCAACAACAGCTCCAACAACAATGTTCACCCATTCGCCATTGGGATCAACATAGTTTAACGGATCTCCTCCATAGGTATACGGGTTGGCGAACTGGCCCGCCGGGTCAGGAGTCAGCCACATACCAAAGTAAGGATCAAAGTATCGAGCCCCAAAGTAATACTTGTCATGTTCTTCATCAAACTCCTTACCCTGCCAACGTTTGTTATCATCAGAGGGGCTAACTTCAGAAGAAGCGATGCGACCATAAGGATAATAATCAAAATAAGAAACAACACCTTCGCTATGGTTTACATACCCACGAATATTACCTTGGGCATCTGCTACGGGATAATAGGCAATACCCTTAGAATCTCGATAACCACCAGCAATCAAGTCCATTCGTTCCAGTTCAAACCCATTTCCGTTTACATTTTTATAAGTACCAATTCCAGGAATGGTTGCTTCAGTATAGTTATTCTGTGTAGAGTTGTTTACCACAGAATACCATAAACGGTTGCCACCTTCATCGTAAGCCATAGAAATGGTAGCCTTAACATCAAAAACATTTTCACGATCAACAGCATCCTTAGTCAGATTCGGCTGCAAGTTATTCAATTTGAACACTTTTTCAGGCAGGCCAAGCGAATTCAGCTTGTATGCAACAGTATCCTTCCTGGCATACCAAATATTACCAACAGAATCATACTTAAAGTATTCCGCGCTTGCAGAAGGGCTTCCGTGATTAACGTCATACCCGTAAGGCCTAAAAGATTGGTAGTTGCCATTATAGTTATACCCGATACTTGTCGTATCCTCATGCTTTGCAACAATTCGTCCAAATTCATCAAAGGAATAGCTAGCCTTTGTGTCACCATCTACAGATATCAAACGTCTAGAATAATCATAATCATACGTATTACTCTTTGATTCTTCCTGGCCATTCTTTTTTTTCCACTTATGATCAGCATTCTTGAGACGTCCGGCAAGTTCGTTTTCATAAGTTAGACTATCGGAATACAGTGTTCCCCCGGCATTTTCATACATAATCTTCGTCGGACGACCATAGACATCGTACTTAATGTTTTTTGTAAACACTAGCTTGCCATTGTCATAATAGCTTTTTGAACGAACATTTCCATTGGGGCTATAGACATATATCGCCATCAACAAGCCATTTTCCCAGGTAGTATCTAAACGCCCCTTATCATCATACTTACGTGTTCTTGTATTTTTTACCACCCAATTTTGTCCGTTCCAAGAATCAAAGTGGCTTTCAACCATCTCTCCGGAAACATTGTATTTATAGGAAATCTGAGTTGCGGGAATACCGGGATAGCAATAGATGATCCACTTGTACTTCACCTGTCCCATACGATTGTACGAAGACATTTTTACACTTACCGCATTCTTCTTTGAATCGTAAGCAATTACCGCACCAACATCAAGGTCACGAACATTCGTCATTTTTTTGATAATGCTGTCCAGAAGCAAAGTGTCAATCGTAACGCCTGATTTCGAAAGAGTTTCCTTTGTCGGCATACCGTAAAGCGTTCTTGAGCGAGGGAAAAATGTAGCAGTATCAATGACTGCATTAGGATTATCGAAGCGAACACGTCCATTGCGAACTTCGCCCACAACTGTATCTCGACCAAGGGCATCATATACAACTGCGGAGTAATAGTTTTCGCCCTTAGCACTATCATTTGCATTTCTTGTAAACCTTACACGCCCCAGACTATCGTAAGCAGTTTCACTCCTACCTCTGTCAGCGGACTTTGTTGAAATTAAGCGTCCCTGCTGGTCATAATGGTAAGTTGTTTGGAACAGTTTCAAGTTCCCATCTCGAGTAGCCTTAATAAGAGGATGAACGACATAGGATTCGACCAGACGGTCAAAGACATCATACTCATTTTTCTGATAGGATTCGTACTTTCCATCAAACATCCATGTGGTTACAGTCTTCCCCTTATCATTTTTGATTTCTTGAGAATAATGGTTTTCGGAATCTCTTGTAATGAATAAAAGATAAGTTGCCTTGGCTACATCATTTCTCTTGCTGTATTCCTTTGCAAGGAATCCGTCCTTATTCAGATTTTCATAAGAAATAAAGTCCTTTTCATTTGCAGCGGACATAATCCACGTCTTGCTCTGTTTTTCAACATAATTAAAGGATCTTTTTGCAATACCTGCAGTTGTTTGAAGAGCGCCTTCAAAATTGCCATACAAGGGATCATTTTCCGTGTATGCCAAATCCATTGCATCAGGACGGTCAAGTTCATCGGATCCATCGTAATAATCGTTGGCAGCAGAAATGCATTTTTCACAGGCAAGATCTACATAGTCAAAGCTGTCCAGAGGAGCAATAAACGGAATCGGTGTTTTTCTTTTCGTTCCAAGTCCGTCTGTATATGTAGTAGAAACCAAATACTTCTTTTCGGCAATTGAGTCTACAGTTTCAATGGAATTACCGAAAGACCCCAAAATACTGACAGATCTACTAATTCGGGGATTCTGGGACGTAGACGGATCCAAGTATCGAGTTATTTTCACCATGTCAGGAGAAACATAGGGTATATTTCTTGTTTCACACTTTTTAAAGGTCACCTGTATAGACAACGTCTTGTTGACCATGGGAATAGAGCTTCCCATCACGCCACCAAAATATACGGTATTGGGAGTATTCTCTGCTGAGGTCGACAAGTTAAACAAGTTGTCATAGATAGAATTGATATCCGGATTGTTAGAGTCCAGAATAAAAGTACTATCATAAACGGTCTTTCCATTAACAATAATTTTATCGACAACCTTACCGCCATTTGCCACGATGGAGCCCAGGAATCTCTGGCCCTCATACAGACTATAGGGGGATTTGCCTGATTTCTTGTCTATAACAATTCTACCACCTGCACCAGCCTCCGTAATTAAAGTATAATCAGCCTTTGGCGGTGTAAAACGCACCATGGGTAACTGATTCAGTAAATACTTTACAGAATCAATGGTAAACGAATAGCCTGACGCATATTTTGTAATCTGGAATTTAAATGCGGGGGCTGGTCGGAACCTTACGGAATCATCGTTAACACTCTGAGCGCCTAACTTAGACCAGCTAGTCTCGTTACTCTGAAAGTCATTGACATTAATGGAAAGATCGTTTTGATTATAATTAATCGCAGGATACCCTGCATCATCGGCATGATTAAAAGCATCATTAAAAAACCATACGTAGATTGGGGATTCCGCACTGCGAAGAGTCAGGGCAGTCGTATTGACCTTTACCTCCGAAATTCCACCAACTACAGGATGTTCTCTAGAATAGTCGTAGGCGATCAAGCCTCCCGGCCAGGTAGATCGAGTCGTATCAACGTACAATCCCTTTCCCTTCCCCCACTTTTCACTTATGTTAATGGTCGAGGAAGATAAATCAAAAGACTTTGCGATCCATCCGGGTCGAACACCGTTTTTTCCATAAATTTCCATCTCGTTTTTAACAGTCAATCCAGCCGTGGTTTTAAACGCTTCGCCTGTATAGACTGTAGGTGAGTAGGTGCCGCTCCAAGAATTCTGACGGAAACTTCCGTAATGATTCCAGAGTTGCGTCTGGATTTCACCATCACTATAGACTATTACCTGAGCAGAGTAGGACGAGTAATTCAGAGTAAAGGGGCCCAGTTCGATTAACGTATACTGTTCTACAACTTCTCCTTTATTGATGGAATCCGTACAAAGGCTATACTTATATGGAATAGAGGTAGTTGCCATTTTAACCGGCAACACGTAAGGGGTAGTCGCATCACAGTTGGTGCCGTCGCCAAAGGAAATACATCCATCAGCATGAATGGTCAAGTGATCGTACAACTCACCCATGAAAGATATATGATGCTCCTTATCCAATGCAACAGATGCAGGTCCCTTACTAAAAGCGTACCCCTCTACATAGCTTTTGGGTGTTACCCAGCCAGGAAGCACTTGCTGAACAGATGTTAAATCATCACGACTCGACCGAATATTTGCCAGAGCAACCGTCTGCAACAAGAAAACAGATAAAACAGTGATTAATTTCATGATATTTTTCATAATAGCCCCCTATTCCACAACTGCATCCGCATTAATCATTATTTGTTTTGCCCAAATCAAACCATTCCATCTGGAATTAGGAGCGATATTCACGGAGCAATTCGGAGCAACTACGGTAGCCTTTATTTCAGACAACACGCCCAAGTACAGGTCATTTGTTGAATTTGTGTAAATAAACATGTCACGTTCAGACTTCTTTGTCGTCATAGACACTCTATCGGCAAAATAAATCCTTCTATTAACCCATAACTGAATCGGGCCTTCTTCGTTATTGAAGATAACCTTACTGTCTGGTTCGATAGAGAATTCATCGAAGTAATAGATCCCCGGATTCAAAATCACTGTAGACCCAGCATAGGCCTGTAGCGTCTTGTACGCCCCTGGAGCAACTACAGTAGTCTTTCCTGTACCAGCGTAAATATTGTCGGATCCGACGTTAATATTGAGCTGAGGAATAACAGGCTTTTCAACATTTTCCTTGGAATAACTATCGAGAACCACGTTATCCTGCTTACTCATATTTCCGTTCACAACAACGGTATCAACCTTTGCAGAATTCCGTAAGACCATATTCCCAGTTGAAACTAGTGTTCCATGAACAGAAGCATTTGCTCCAACCTCAACAAAATCGGCCACGTAGTTTCCATTGCGGATTTCTGCACGGTCTGCAAGAACCAGGGAACCCATTGCAACCAGTTTTTGATTCAGGAGTGTGGCAAATTCTTCAGGTACGGCACCAAGATTTTCATGATTGGTAGACGAATCGGAAGAACTAGCTGTAGAATCAGCTACGGAAGAAGAACTGGACGGATTGTCCGAGGGAATTGTATCGTTTACGATTAAGGTCGGAGGCTTAATCCTTGTCGTATCAGCATCGACAACGACTACCTCAGTTTCACCATTTTTCTGATTTACAACATAAATGGTGTCCCCAACATTCACTTCACCCGGAGTGCAAGAATTCTTCCGTGTACTTCCTATTTTTATATCAAAGCATGTTGCACGTACATAGAGCATTCCGCAATGCACCATATCCCAATCGGAACTAAAGCCAAAGCAGGCATTCTGGACATTACTGTCTCCTTGCAACACCAATTCCGTTTCCTTTGTAACCTTTGCAATGATTGTATCTTTTACAGAGGATGGAATGATTGTTGGATTATCATTAGGCTTTGTGACAATAAGAGTATCAACTCGAATATATAGGGAATCCGTGTTATATCTAATATTGTCTTTTGTTTTCACGGCAACACCACCATTAGAATTTGTTGCAGAGAAGTCGGATGATTCAGACTGATTACTCGTGATATCAAAGAAATAAGCTAAACGATCCCCATTTTTTCCACATACAACGATTCTGATTTTATTGGAACCAGACTTCAAAGAAACTCGAATAGGTCTATTCTGAGATTTAGAAGCTAAATCACCCCAATTAAAGAAGGAATATTTTTTTGCGGATTCATCTGAATATATGATTTTGTCTACAACAATATCATTATTCTCAATCTGAATATGACTTAAATCGTCCTTATTCGAGGGAACAATATTAAAATCTATCGTTTGATATGTTTCATCCATTACGGCTGAATAATTCAAAAGATATTGTCTAAAAATCCCGCCAATATTTGTTCCTTTAACTGAACCAACAGAGGAAATCGTAAGATTCAAATCTCCACCTGCATCATATTTCATTGGAACAATATGATCACGTGATTTCCGAGACGAATTGCCCTTTTCATTAAATACTAAGACTGGAGTATGCAGACCAACGGACAAATCAAATGATCCGAATTCAGACTTAGGATTTGCAAACGCAGGTTTTCCAACAGAAACCCAGCGTCCCTTATCATACTTCACGACTGTAAGCTTATTATAGTTGGCAGAAGATACGAACGCAACATAAGGTACCGTATCCTTAACAACAAAATCAAAGTCACAGTTGTCACTCAGGTAAGCTATAATTTTTCTTTCTTCAGACGCACTATTGGACAAAAACGCCGTTTTAACGGAATTATCCTCATAAGGTACAAAGGACGCTTTCTTAACCATGAAACTTTCTACGGAGCCATCTTCATAACTTTCTGTAACCTTAATCGGTGTAGCGGACTCAACAAACTTGAACACAGATAAAGCCTTTTCACTTAAATGGTTCGAACTAAAGTCATAAGAAACAGCCAAGTAAATATTTTTCCCATTAGACGAGAATTTCAGTTTTTTTGCACCTGTCAGCGGTTCGTCACCAACCATCAACAAATCACCGCTATAATCCGGCAAGTAATCAGATGTTCCAGGTTCCTGAGATAAAGTTGTACCGGCCCACACACGTTCATTTTTGAGAGTATGAGCTTCACTAGAATTATACAGTCTCTTAACAACGACAAACTTTGGTGAAATAGTCTTTGCAATAGTCGAATCCTTACCATCCGCTGCTATTACCGTCTCCGATGTATCCTTATTGGCCATTTCAATAGATCCGATATAGGCGACATATGGAATTCCATTGGGTCCAATGATTATATCGGCATCATTTACATGACCATCGCTTACAGCCCCTTCTACATACCCATATGTATTGGAAGACTCATTGACATACACGGAGCCACCAACATTTTTCCAGGAATGATTGCTGTATTGCTTTACAAACAGCCTAGAACTAGTGGTGTAGCTAGAATCCCACTGGTTTCTTTTCACATTCCACTTACGGTCTGAATAAGAGGAAACATTCTTTTCATACAATAAATACAGAACGTTATTGGAATCAATCGCTGTCTTGTACTTTTCCGTTTTCACGCCAACCGTATCAACATTTCCCAAATAGGACCAAACATCACTAGAGTAAGAATAAAGCACTCCAGTCTTATTCGCATTTGTTCGTCGACCCACGGCGAGATCCTGATCAGCGAACATAAAGGTATTCTTTCCATTAGATGTTGAAACAAATTGATTGATTCGTTCATACAACTTAACAGAATCATTCCACTCATTTCCATCATATACAGCAGTATGGAATCCATCCTTAGACAAATAGCTAAGCGTTGTCGTATCCTTATCATCCAAGAACGAAGGCTTACTTCCAACATCAAGCGTGGATCCATACTTCACCCACCCTGAACGGATTCGATTTACGTGGACGGTATAGATTTTGGATTTTTGCGGAGCTACATCCACTTTTAAAGTCAGATTATCAATGCCGTCAACAGAAATGTCAACACCTTTTAAATCTGAACAACAAGATACAAACCAGTCGGTTGTCACTTCATTTCCAGCATAGTACTGGTAATAAACCTTGTCCTTATCTTGCTTAGTAACCCAACTGACATTCAATTCAGTAACGTCATCGGAAATTGAATAATACAGCTCTGCACCATTGTCAGAAATATCCAAATTTTCACCATTTATGCTGAGCTTTTTCAGACCATCGGCACCGTTAGGTTCAACAAGACAGGCACCACTGATATATTCCTTCTTAGAAGACAACACCACGGAACCATCTTCCAATTCTGTCCAATTCTCAACAATCCTTCCTCTAGAGTCATAAACAACGTACTCTCCAATACCGCGATCATTTACCTGAACATTCGGTTTTGACCATTTTTTATTCCAAAATGTAACAGAGGATTGTGCTATCGTCGGAACAATTCGAATATCCTGAAGATTTACAGAAGAACCATCCACAAGCCTAAATGCAATTCTATAAGAACCATTTCCAAGAGGTGTTTCAAATTCAACATAATTCCATAGTTTGTGTTTCTGTAGAGTCCAAGTATTCTTTACAGAGCCATTCACAAATAACTGGACTGAACGGTCCACATCATCCACATTCTGAATCCAGGCACTAAACCTGTAATTTCCGTTTCTTGCAGCGGGAATTCTTGTTTCGAGATCACTACCAACACTTAATTGAATAGCCCTTGTATCAAATCGGCCAAAGCCAACACCATTACCATTGACGGCATATCCATTTTTCAAATCAGTTAGTTTACAATTTGTCCAGCCACTTATTTCGCATGTATTACCCGGATGAAGTCTAGCCTCATCTATGCCAGCGCCAACAACGGAACCGAAAAGCAATCCACCCTTTCCATTTTCATAAAAAGCAGACGATTTCCGTTTCAGTCGGTCAATTGTTTCAACAGCCCTTCCATCGATATATCTGGAATACTCAGTAGTTTTCTTCCATTTAGAGTTTTGCTGATTGGATGTATAATCGAATGAGAACGTCTTGTCGAAATTTTCAGATTCGTATTTCCATACTTCACTAACAACCATTTTTCCCGACTCGTTCTTATATTTAGAGGCATTCGCCTCTACTATTCTTCCAAAAACATCATCGCATTTTCTCTGACACACATAATAACCGGCTTCCTCTGCAATTCGATTAGATGCTAGCATTGCGTTCTTATAGGCATCAACTTCATATGCATAAATCACGTTTTTCTCTGAAATCGGAGAATTATTTACATATGTTATAACTTTATTGGCTTGTCCATTTTTTGTATTGTAACTTAAAGACGTGCGAGTCGAAACATTGTTTGCCTTGGTCGTCTTACTATCAACAACATCTTGATAAATACGTTTGGGCCAATTAGCATCACGAAGTCTCTGATAATGACTTTCCATTGAAGTTACAATCTTTCCAGAAGCATCCTTTGTATACTCTTTACATGTCTGGCCAGCTCCCAGACCAATATTTCCTCCTGGTAAGAATACGGAGCAAAGTTCCTTTTCGATTTTACCATTTGATTCCGGTAACGTGATGACGAATCTATTTACCAAGGGCGTATTTGACGTATAGTCAAATCCAACCTTATTATTATTGTCCCATAAATATTCATATTTATAGGTCACTTTCTTATCTGCAATCGGATCCAATATAGTCTTTTCAGTCACAAAAGGAACAGATATTTTTCCTGCGCGGATTCTCATCGTCAAGTAAATCCGATCTAGGCTGAAAACAAAAAAAATCCCTAGAAAGTGAATTCTAGGGATGGTTAGGTTTCTAACTTGCGTTTTCGACCAAGAAAAGGACAAGCGATGAGACTTAACCGAGA
>NZ_QGDU01000059.1 GCF_003149045.1 Fibrobacter sp. UWR4
ATTAAATTTTAGAAAATAGCCCATTTTTTGTTTAATTTAGGCGAAAGTCAACAAAAAAGGGTGGCGAAGCCACCCACACATGTTGATGAAGAGCCAAATTTTGAATCAAATTCCCTTTGATCCGTATAAAATGCAGTTCCTGGGTACAGCCTCTAGCGACTGGATGGACAATTCTAAACCTTACCACAAAATCGTTGGCGTCCTGCTGGATGTGAAGTCCGTAATGCGGAACTACCGTCGCAACGAAATTGCTCAATTCAAGTTGGCGGAAGTTGTGAGATCCCAGGTAGAAAGCATATTTGAAAGCTACGACAGAGGGAGATTTTCATCTGGTGCAGACACGAAAATACGGCCTTAAAACGATGATGACGGCAATTTCTTTCTAAAAACAAAAAAAGTGTTGCAAATAAGAGCATAATTAGTTATCTCTGTTAGAAATCAGCGAACAACAAACGTTTTTCTTTTGGCGGAGGAAAATATGGCTACTTTTGACGTATATTTAGGTTGGAGAAGGTGCTCTTCTCTCCAAGAAAAAAGGACCGGCCTGCAACTGGAATTGCTGGTCGGCCCCGTAAAGGACTTTGTAGCCCCTTTGAGTTTTGTAAAGCTACATAAATCCTTTGCTCTTGGCAATTTCATTTAACCGCCCGCAAGGGCAAAGGAGTCTGCAACGGCAGATTATGGACCTCTATTACCTGTAATCGGTTCTTGTGCACCGAGAGACACCATTTACACCCATGAATTCCGGCCTTCCCCTGGAGTTGGTGGGTTGGTTCCGTCCATTTCGTGGACTCGTAATTTGATGGAACAGGAAAAGCCGTCTTTTCAACAATACCTTCGCGCAATCAAGGATATCGACGCAGAGATCGTGCTACCTGGCTGGAAAAACTACGTGGCGCGAGACAGGGCTTTGGAACAAATGCGTTTGTTGAGGTATTACGGCGGGTATCAAGGGATGAAGTGGGACCTGACCACCGGTTCTCCCAACAACCATTTGGATTCTTTAATACGAACGAAATACCCGCGCTATCCTAGGTATTTTTCTAAAGATGGTTTGTTTAGCAAACTTGAACTTCCAAAAGTCAATGCGCCCTTTGACGTCTCCCATTTTCATGCGACATTGAGCAAGTATCTTGACTGGCCTCAAAATCACCAATATATACGTCCTGATCTAGCTGGCTGGGCTGGTGACATGTTTACTTTTGCGCGAGATTTGAAGGACTTGCGTAGTAAGGGGTGGTTTAGCAATGACAGTTTATACAAACTGGCGGACCTTAGCATTGGTGAAAAGCTTGATGGTTTTAATCATAGTTTTGGACGTAGTGACTTCTACGCAGATGTTGACGCGCGGAACATCTCGACCTTAGTTGGACAAGGGCTGCCGTTGCATACTGCTGTTGAAAATTATTTTGAAAACGATCTTTACGGCCGCTTCGGCATGTTCGTGAATAGCTATGGCGGTTGGAAAAATTTTGAAAAACGCGTGCGTAGCTATAATTTTTTCCCAATGAACCCTTTGCTAGAATCTATCTTTATTGATGCCGCACAAAGGGCGTTTATCAACAAAGTTAGGGAAGGCTGTCTTCGTGAAATGGATTGCTTTTAAAATAATTCTTGCGATTGCAACACTTGTTTTTGTTGTAGAATTTATACTCTGGAGGAATCTTATTCCAGAGTATTTTTTCTCAGCATACGCAGACAAGGTAAATGTCGGTGACACGGAGATTGCAGTTTTTGTTGATAAAGATTTTATCATGCAAAGTTTTCATGGGCATACCTATCGTTTTTATGTCTGGGTAAGAAAACAAAACTTTTTTTATTCGTTGTCGCACAGCGATTATTTAGATAAGTACTTTGAAGTTGATGTTGACAAAATCGTTCCTTATTATGTATCCATGTCAAAAGAGGAAACTGTAAAATTCGTTTATGTAAGCGAAGATCGTAGATACCCCAATCATCGAGATACCTATGCTTTGATTCAGGATGAAACTGGGGAAATTATAGCGCTAGACATTTTTGAAGAAAAGAACGATACGTTAAATACGATAGAAAGCAAGTGCCGTATAAGGATTCCTGAACGAGGTGCGTCTGTTCCGGCTGAAAGCGTCCAATTCGAAGAGGCGTCCTTAAAGGAAATCAAGCGAGTGATTAACCAATATACATTTAAGGAATTGGATTGCCTCGAATCGTTGGCCAAGGAACAGAAGAAAGGATTTTTATATTAACTGAAAAAAAATATGCTAACTGATAAATTCGCTATATCAAGTCTATCAACTCGTAAAAAACATATAAAGTATTACGTTTCTGATGATTGCTGAACACAAGGTTGAATTCAACGAGTTTATCTAACGCTCGATTGATGGCTGTGTTGGAAAGCCCAGTTTCTTTTGCAATCGACTTACTAGTATGTATAGGCATCTTGAAAAAGCACTCAAAAACCTGCTTTGCAATTTTCGAGGAGCACTTTTCGTCTATCACCTGAATACTGCGTGTGTACAACTTTTCAATCTTGACTATGTTCTCGCTATACTTGATACTTTGCTTATTGACAATGTCCAGAAAGAACTTCACCCATTCGTTCCAGGCGCCATTGCTACGAATATCGTTTAGCAACTTGTAGTATCTATACTTTTCTTTTTCAATAGCTTCGCTCAAGAACAGGTACAGTCTATCAATTTCGTGGGTAAAAAACAGGTACAAGACTATAATCATTCTGCCAATACGTCCGTTGCCATCTTCAAAAGGATGGATCGTCTCGAATTGAGCGTGGATTAGCGCAGCATTTACGAGATTCCGCTGCGTTGGAGAAGAATTGTTCATGTAACTGATGAGATTGTCCATCAGTTTCTTGACATTTGACGGTGCTGGTGGCGTGAACGAAACATCCTTTGTAGCTTCGTCCTTGATATAATTTTGCTTTACTCGATACCTACCAGTGTTTTCCGAGGTTTTGTGCACGTTGCCACTAAGTAAAATCCGGTGCATTTCCAAAAGCATTTCTTCACTGAATCGTCCATCACGAATCAAATAAGAGAGGCCGCTATTCAAGGCATTAGTGTAATTGTCTAAATCCTTGTTACTTGTGCTCGTTTCATTTGTCGCCTTGTTTTCTAGGGATTCTTCAAGACTCGTGCAAGTTCCTTCCATGCTAGTTGAATGAAAATTTTCCTTCCAGAGCATGGATCGAGTACAAGATTCTTCGGCGATAGACCTTTTCAAAGCAGTTAGGTAAATGCCCATATGGGACGTGGCGTCAATAAGTTCGTCAAAATATTCACGCTTATCTAGCTTTTGTAGTGCAGATTCGATAAACTCAGCTTTAAAAGGTTCTTTCATAGTAAATACAAAAATACATAAAAATGTATTTTAAGAAAAGTGTACAAGTGTTCAGAAATTCACATAAAAAAGCGACCCTTTTCAGGATCGCTTTCACACTAACGGAAGACACATTTTTTTCAGCTAATTACTACTCAGTTTCACCGTAAAGGCTTACCTTGTTATCTTCCTTGGTGGTGGTGTAACCAGCATCCACAGGAAGCTTTACGCCGGTGATGGCACTGGCTTCGTCGCTTGCAAGGAAATAAGCGGCAGCAGCGATTTCGGAAGGTTCAATCCAGCGATTCAAAAGGCTCTTATCTTCGGCAGCCTTGCGAAGCTTAGGATCGGAGTAGTCGTACTTGATGGCCATTTCGGTCTTGGTATAGCCAGGAGCCACCGAGTTCACGCGAATACCGTACTCGCCCAAATGGAAGGCTGCGGTACGGGTAAGCCCGTCAACAGAGGACTTGGAAATTCCATAACCGAACGGAGACCATTCTGCAAAGGATGCCACAAAGGAGGACACGTTCACGATGGCACCCTTAATCTTCTTTTCCACAAACACGCGGGAAACATGCTGAATCAAGTAGAGGCTTCCCCAGAGGTTCACATCTTCGGCCTGCTTGATCAGTTCCGGGTCAAAGTTCAGAATATTCTTGCGGTGGCCCGTGATGCCGGCGTCATTGAACAGGGCGTCGATGCGGCCATACTTCTTTACCACTTCGGCGATGACTTCCTGACCCTGCTTGTAGTTGGTCACGTCAAGCTCGTAGGCGGTAACGTCGTGACCTTCGGCAACAAGCTTTGCCACTTCTTCGTCAAGTTCCTTCTTCTTGATATCGGTGGCGGCAACGGCCCAGCCTTCCTTCAAAAACTTCTTGACACCTGCAAGACCAATACCCTGTGCAGCACCAGTAATAACGACAACTTTCTTTTCACTCATTTTTAAAATTCCTTTTTTTTGCCGACTTCATTCGGCCCGATTTCTGTTTTTGATTATTTCGCCCGGCACCGCGCCAGGTCTTTCGTCCTTAAGTTTTTTCCACTTGATTAACTACTTGCTTTGACCAAAACATCAAGGACTTTTGATATTTGAGCGAAGCAGTTATCTATTCTTCTGCATGCCTTTCGGCATTCGACAGTCACTACACATAATGAACTCCTTCGAATGCTTAGGTGAACTCGAAAACATTTTCTAATTCCCTATCAATCTTGTAGGAATAAAAATAGAAAACCCCTGCCTTCTGGCAAGGGATAGTTTTTATACTATTTTTCTAGGGTTAGATATAGGTTTGTTTTATAACAGTTAAGCCTGATTGTGCCTTGTCATGACAAGAGCAAATACCGCGCTAATCAAGAAATTGCAAGGAATGAAAATTGTATCCAGTGTGGAAAAATTTCCGTACAATAGTTTTCCTACCACAATTACAGCCGTTGGCAAATAAAAGAGTTTTGTGCATTTAAAAAGCAAAGTAATTGGACCGACAACCATCATGAACCTAGCAAAGGTCAATGCCATTGTGATGTTCTCATTGCTGCCAAGGGATACCCAAAATCCTATTACGGTTAGAACTACTGTATTCGACACAAAGTAAGCGATTTGCGTCTTTTTGCTGAATTTTATTTTATCGCAAAACTTCAGGACGAGTGCAATCAACGCAATTGTTATAATCGGTAGAAGCAACAGTTCCGCATAGAAATCAAACCAGCACGCAATTATGACTATTATAGTCAAGGGAAACACGTCGTAACAGCATAAACAAAATAGCTTTTTTATGAATTTTTCATTTGCTTGACTAAATTTAACGATGCGTTTGCATACAAATTGCCAAGGAAGTCGAATAAAAAGTAAAAAACATAACAAAGAACCCGTCGTTAGAACGATCGACATAAATATGTCAGCCGATTCACATTCTCTGTTTAATCTGCTCATTAACAAAGCGCAGTATGCTGTTGCAAAAGTTGCAATGCCAACCCGAGATGCAAATAGTTCAGCGTCTTTGTTCATTGTTATTCAGCGAATAGAGATGGACACAGAGTGTATGTCGATATAAGTAATGCTCGAAGAAAATTGAGTAAAGGAGCACCTTCGTTGTAATTGTATTGTGACGGCGGATTTATCCAGGGTTTTTCTTGATACAGTCTTGCAACCCTTTTCCCGTAGTCATTTATTCGTCGGGCGGAAAGGTTGTTGTACAATGTCGCGATTTTTTCTATGTCAAGTCCTCCGACAGCATTTTGTAACTGTTTTAGATGCTTTGCTCCAGCATATATATTGTATTCAGGAATTCTTAACTGCTCTCTCGACCCAAAATTATCACCCCAAAATTGAGTGTTTATATTCATTGGTAAAATGGACTTGTTTATACTTTCAGGAATATAATTCGGAGTTAGGTTAAATGCCCCAAACACATTTGAAATGGCATTGTCGTAATAGCCATGAGTGGTCTCCATATAAACTATAGCTCTCAATAAATCCGGGTCTAAAGAATACTCCTTTGCTGCGGCCACAATCAGCGAATTGTACTTTTCGACTCCGTTTAATTGGTGAATTTCATTCCAAGGCATTTCGTTACTAGCAGATTTGTTGTCGCAAACTGGAAAATATACATTTGCTTTATTTTCCAAAATTGCCTGTTTTCTTTTTGCTGGATCATCAATGAATTCAACGAGCGAAGGCTTTCTAATGAATTTTAATGTATCTGCATCACTCCACTCATCAAAGTGAGAGTCGCTCCATTCACTCGCTAGACAACGATTTTTATAATTTTCGTATTCTTTTTTTGCTTCTGGCAACAGAGATATGTCGTAACCAAGTCCATTTTCGTCAACTACATTGATGTTTTGTAGAATTGTGTTAAAAAAATCCTTTTCCATGTAAGCCTCGTATTTTATTTTCAAGGAATATAAATAATTTTCCGAATATTTTTCTCCAGAATATCAAGGCGATTTATCTTTAAAAAAGAAATGAGGGGAGTTGTATCAGAAACAACAATCATTTCGATGAAGCCTCAATTTCTTCAAATACAGCTAATTCATCTTCGATTTCGGAAATATCCATGTCAATATACGGAATTCCCATATCGCCATAAATATCAATAAGCTTTCGCTTGGAAATTCCTCAAAGTTCAACAATCTTTAATATATCAAATTTTGAGGCAAAAAGCAAGTCGTACAATATATGCAGTAGCGCTACGATCCCTTAAAGATAATATTCAAAGAACTCTGCGATTTGTATGTGCTTTTCGGCGGCAATGAGTTTCAGCAGAGATCCAGCAACGCCTGCGGCACCGATGTAGAATCCGGTGTAGCTGACGATTCGACTGGGGTTCACGCGATCCCAGGCTCCGTACCAGCTCAGGCCCGTTTCTTCCTCAAAAGATTCACCTAGCAAAACATCAGCAGAACGATGAGCCAGTTTCAGGTATTGAGCGTCTCCATAGGTCTTGTAGAGTGTTGCAAAGTATTCCAATGCGCCGGGGCCACCGCAGCAAATGCACTTGCTTCCCCAATAGCCCCAGGACTTGATTTCAGGAACACCAGCCTTAACAAGGCCTGCATACAAACGCTTCACCCACTGCAAATATTTTTCGTCATGAGTCAACTCATAAAGTTTCTTGAAGGGCAAACTCGCTCCGATAGGGCCGCCGCACATGCCTAAATAGAATTTGTCAAGGGGACCTTTTTCCGGATGATCCTGGTACGGGAACAGCACAGAAGTTTTATCGCCAACGGCAATTCCTTCCAGATATTTAATCACATCGTCGGCTAGCTTCAAGTAACGCTTATCCTTGGTAGCTTCGTAAAGAGCAGCCCACAAGTAAGCCGTACCTGCCGAACCATGGGAGAAGTTCACATGCACGGCACCCTTCTCTCCTTCTCCAACACTTTCAAGGTCGTAAAGGTCGTAATAGGTTCCACCGTTTTTTGCAGGGCGACCAAACTTTTCAATGTAGGCACCAGCCTTCTTGGCGGTTTCCAGATAAATTTTCTTGCGGGTATCCTTGTAGACCTGCAGCAAATAGACGATGCCGCCAGCGTCACCCACGATGTCGCGGAAGTCGCTCCAGCGCAATCTATTTTCGTCTTCAATGGCGGCCTCTACAAATGTGTTGGCTGTGCGGATTGCAAATTCGTAATAGCGATTTTCATTGGTTTCACGGTAAAGTGCGTAAACAAACTGACCTTCGCTAATGGGGCCAACCTTGTAACTAAAAAACCAACCGTTTACAGGGTTCTGCTTCTGAACTTTATGATAAAATTCAAGTCCGCGAGGATTGGCAAGAATATATTCCGCAGCAGCCTTGGCTTCGTCAAGCCATTGCTCATCGCTAGTCACCTGGTACAGACGCAAAAAGAAAAAGCCGATGCCAGCGGAACCCGCATAAAAACTGGTCTTGCCAACGAAAGGGTTGTCCTTATAGCCATTCTGACCATCTGGAAAAATTTTCCAGGTCTTGCCCACTTTTTCTTTCACTTCCAAGGATTGAATCCAGCGGGCAGCACCAATTGCCGCGTTCAGATAATCATCAAGAGTATTTTTCTTAAGCAGACTTGTGGTTTTGAGTTTCATTAAAGAGCCTCCAGCGCCTTTTTAATGCGGTTCAAAGCTTCTTCCAGAATGCTGCGGGGGCAAGCGAGGTTCACACGCTGGAAGCATTCTCCGGTTTTTCCAAAGAGGGTTCCGCTATTGAGCCACAGACGGGCCTTGTTACGAATCAAGTCATCCACCTGCGTGGTAGAAAGTCCCGTGCCCTTGAAATCCAGCCATGCCAAGTAGGTGGCTTCCATAGGAACAAGCTTTACGCCGGGCAGATTTTCCTTGACGAACTTGTCCACAAAATCAATGTTTCCCTTCAGGTATTTTTTCAACGACTCCAGCCATTCTTCGCCGTGTTCGTATGCGGCCTGGGCGGCAACAAGCCCAGGAATCGTGACTTGGCTGTAACCGATGCCATCAATTTCCTTGCGGATGGCCTTGCGGACTTCGGGATTCTTGATAAAGGCGTGGGCGATCTGGAGGCCAGCCAGATTGAATGTCTTTGTGGGAGACGTTACCGTAATGGAATTGTCCGCAAACTTTTCACCCAGGGAAGCAAACACGGTGTGGGTTCCTTCGAAAACGAAATCGTTATGGATTTCATCAGCGACAACGAACACATTATGCTTCAGGCAGATTTCGCCAACGCGCAAAAGTTCTCCGCGGGTCCATACGCGGCAAACCGGATTGTGGGGGCTGCAAAGCAAAAACAACTTCACATTATTTTCCACAATCTTTCTTTCAAAATCTTCGAAGCCAATATGGTAGCGTCCATCTTCGCCATAAACCAGATCGTTGCTAACAAGTTTGCGATCGTTCTGCAGAATCACATCCGGAAAATGCATATAGACCGGTTGCTGTATCAGCACGGCATCGCCCACTTTCGTAAAGGCCTTGATGGCCAAGGCCAGCACAATCATGACGCCTGGAGTCTTGATCACCCATCTGGGATCAAATTCAAAATTGTGGCGACGACGGTAAAAATTCTGAAGCGCCTTGAAGTATTCGGCCTTGGGTTCGGTGTAGCCAAAAATGCCATGTTCCACAGAGCGGATCAGAGCATCCTGAACAAAGGAGGACGTTCTGAAATCCATATCCGCAATCCACAGCGGCAACAAACCGTTAGAATCTTCGCCCGGCTTCAATGCGCCGCGTTCTACTGCAAAATCATACTTCAGGCAGTTGGTACCGCGACGATCCACAATCTCGTCAAAGTTTAAATTTCTCTCTTTCGTCATATTTGAAATCCTCTTTTTTTCCGTACAGGGATCCCGGCCTACGCCGGGATGACGTTTTCGCGCGAAGCGCCATTATTAACATTTTTTCATCATCAATTATCAATCATCAATCATCAATTATTACACATACGCTCCATCGTTACCTGAGTGCAGTTCTATAATGGCATTCTCAAAATCCTTAATCAAATCCTGCACATTTTCAATGCCCACAGACAACCGCAAAACGCTAGGCGTAATTCCATTCTTCTCCAAAATATCCTTGGGCACATCCGCGTGAGTCTGAGTAATCGGGTAAGTAATCAGCGATTCCACACCGCCAAGGCTTTCTGCAAACTGAATCAACTTCACATTTTCCAAAATATAAAGTGCAAGTTCTCGGGACTCCACCTCGAAAGTAATCATGCTGCCAAAACCAGACGCTTCTTCCTTCAAGATATCGTGACCCGGATAGTCTTCAAAGCCCGGGTAATAAACCTTTTTCACATGCTTATTGTTGCGGAGCCACTTGGCGATTTCCAAAGCGTTTGCGGCCTGACGCTCCATGCGAATAGGCAAAGTCTTGATACCGCGAAGCAAAAGCCAGCTATCGAAAGGAGCAAGGCCCGAGCCCACCGTCTTGATAAGGAAGCGGAACTTTTCCGCAATATCCTGACGGTTCGTTGCAAGGAATCCGGCCAAGGTGTCGTTATGACCGGCCAGGAACTTGGTGCCGCTTTCAATGACAATGTCGGCGCCCAAATTCAGCGGCTGAGAAAAATAGGGAGAAAGGAAGGTGTTATCCACAATGCACAAAATGCCGTGAGTCTTGGCGATGCCAGCAATGCGACGCACCGACACAATGTTCATCATGGGGTTTGTAGGTGTTTCGAAATAGAGAGCTTTGGTGTTAGGCTTGATAAAACTTTCGATGTCATCGGTGCCGAAATTCACGCGAGTGATTTCAAGGCCGTTCTTCTTGCTGACATTATCAAAAAGGCGAATGCTTCCGCCGTAAAGATCGGAGTCGATAATGATGTTGTCGCCCGGTTCAAAAATTTCAAAAAGGGCAGCAATTGCCGCCATGCCGCTGGAGTATGCCAGCGCGTCAACGCCCCCTTCCAGGGAGGCCACAATCTTTTCCAGCTGTTCACGGGTGGGGTTCTGCAGGCGGCTGTAATCAAAGCCCGTGGACTTGCCAACGCCACGATGAGCAAAAGTCGCCGTCTGGTAAATGGGAAAACTGATGGAACCCGTTCCATCCTTGTCAAAGCGGTTCAAATTACCGTGAATACATCGAGTTTCAATACCTAAGCTCATTAACACCTCTCCTTTTTTCGCTAAAACCAGTTCTTCAAAGCGTCATCTTGACACAATTCAATGCGTCATCCTGAACGAAGTGAAGGATCCAGTCTTTCCTATCATTTTAGTAGGTTTATTAACAAGCGCAAATATAGATGGCTTTTTAGTTATTGTCCAATACTTAATTTTTAGCTCACGTTATAGGCTTTTACTATAAAATACTACAAAGAAATTGCACTTTCGTGCAGAAATTCACCCTACACAACTTGCACTTTCGTGTAGAAATTCATATATTACTACTTGCACTTTCGTGTATACTTATTATGGAACGCAAAATAATCGAAAAATTCAGGGACTGGAAAAATCGTTCAAAGGGTAAGTCCGCCCTACTTGTCGATGGCGCAAGGCGAATCGGC
>NZ_QGDU01000060.1 GCF_003149045.1 Fibrobacter sp. UWR4
GACGGTAAGGATGGGGTCAACGGCACCGACGGTAAAGATGGTGTAGACGGTAAGGATGGGGTCAACGGCACCGACGGTAAAGATGGTGTAGACGGTAAGGATGGGGTCAACGGCACCGACGGTAAAGATGGTGTAGACGGTAAGGATGGGGTCAACGGCACCGACGGTAAAGATGGTGTAGACGGTAAGGATGGGGTCAACGGCACCGACGGTAAAGATGGTGTAGACGGCAAGGACGGTGTCAACGGCACCGACGGTAAAGATGGTGTAGACGGTAAGGATGGTCTGAGTTGTTCTGGTGAATATCGTGAGGACGAAAAGGGAATCGATATTTACTGTGGCAAGGATTTTGTGGGAACGATTTGGAATGGAACCGATGGTCAGGCCGGTAGCAATGGTGGTACCACTGCAAGTATTGATTTTAATAAGGCCGAACATGTGGAGATTGGCGATACCGTATGGAGTTATTCCGATTCCTTGTTGATTCGTATTAGCGATAACGATATCCTGGCTAAAAAGGAAACCGTTGAAGTTACTGTGACCAGTACCTCTGATTCCAAGGGAATTGTGCTGACTGCAGAACTTAGGGACGGTTTCTACTATGCCATGCTGTCTTCGCTCAGAAGAGTTCTGGATCCAGGACGATCAAGGTGCAGGATGGGGATAACGTGGTTATTAGCTACAAGGATGAAAACCCTGAAAGAGTCATTAAACGCAATGTAGCCTTTATCCTAGCTTCCAGGAATGAACGGGACTTCATCTCCCTGGATAAACCTTGGTATTACGGGGACAGCGCCGAAGTGGTTGTTACCGTTAATGATAAGAATGCCGAAGGAGATTCCATACAGGTATCCATGATTTTGTGCTATAACGACGGCTATGAATGTCATTATACAGAAAATGAGGGCGGCTTCGGTACCTATGACGCCCATCTCAAGCTTGCTGGTGCAGGTGGCCTTTATAAAGGAAGTTTTTTTGTTGTGAATGAAGGTAAGAATCACGATAACTACTTCTATTCTGATCCTGCGAAAATTTTGACAGTTGATGTGCGATATACCTTTAAAGATGAAAAAAAGACATTTGAAAACGTAACTGTCTACTGGAAGAAAAATGCCGATAGCCGAGTGGAGTTTGATGCGGATCGATATAACCAGGCTTCCAAGGGACATTTCTATGTCTATGACGAAGGTTGCGGTAAGGACTCCGTAGAGGTGACGATCTCCAGTAAGGTAAAAGGCGATGAAATCCGCGCTGTTGCTTACAGATATAAGGATTACTTCTATGGAGAATTCCTTATGAATGGCCTCAAGAATGATGGTGTTCTGGCCATTGATGAAAAGGACACCATTCTTATTCAGTATAAAGATGCAACGTTAGGGACTGTATCAAAGGATATGGCTAAGGCTGGATTCGCTCTTTACGCAACGGTATCTTTCGGTGATTCCCTGTATATGGATGTTACTGACAAGGCCGTCTTGAAACTAGTGGATGAAAGCCTTACCGAAAACGATGCGGTGACTATTCGGGTTTCGTCAGAATCTGATTTTTATGGCGTACTGGTTGATATGTATACGGTTCCTGGTGGAGATGGTACGGAGCGTATCGGTTACGTTGAATTCACGAAGGATCCCGAGGTTGTAGGTGCAGAAAACTTCGAGAAAAAAGTCTTTGTGAAGGATAAGGAAAATCTTCTTGCGTCCTATAGTACCAATCGATTGTCTTCCACGACCAAGTGGTTTGAGGCAAAGGCCTTCTGGGCCGACAAGAATACGTGCTTTATAGACAAGCGTGATGGCAGAGCCTATAAATCGTTACCATGGGAGACCAGGTTTGGATGGCGGAAAACCTTGCGTACGGAGATGGAAAATTCTACGATAACGATTCTATCAAGTACAGTTCTTACGGAAAGCTTTACACCTGGGCGCAGGCTTTAGATACTGCAGAAGCGATTTGTGGGGTGAGTCGTTGTAAAATAAAACGCCCGTATAAGGGTGCTTGCCCTTCTGGTTGGCATTTGCCGAGTCTGGATGAGTTCAAAACCCTTCTTGGTTTTGTGAGTGGTTTCTCGGAATATGGTTCGTCGGCGGCACTTTTGAAAACTACCTACGGATGGTCTTATAACGCATCTACCGAAGGTGGCAAGGACCGCTGGGGCTTTGGCGTTTTCCCCATAGGGTATTATTCCAGTTCATCAAATTTTAAAGGCAAGGGCGAGCAGGCGTATTTCTGGCTGGATGAAGATGTCTCTACGACTACAGCCAAGACTATGTATTTCTCTAATCATTCGGACGTAATTCTTGATACGGAAGAGTATAAGACGTATGGCTACTCTATTCGATGTGTCAAGGATGAGTAAATTGAGCCTCCGGGGGCAGTTTGGCTTCTTATTTACTTGATATTTCGTCACAGCGGTCCCTTTGGGACGTTGTTTCTTTACCAAAATAGTGCTATATTTTAGGCGTAAATTTTTCAACACCTTATTAAGGAAGGTAAAATCATGGCAAGAAAGAAGATTGCACTCGTTGGTGCTGGTCAGATTGGTGGTACTATGGCTCTCGTCCTCGCTCAGAAGCAGCTGGGTGACGTGGTCCTCATCGATATTCCGATGACTGAAGGTATGCCGAAGGGTAAGGCTCTCGACATTATGGAAGGCCGCTCCGTTATGGGCACTTCCTGCAACCTCTCCGGTTCTACCAACTATGACGATATCGCTGGTGCAGACGTCGTTATCGTTACCGCTGGCGTTCCCCGTAAGCCGGGCATGAGCCGTGACGACCTCCTGGGCATCAACTGCGGCGTTATCAAGGACGTGGGCCTCAAGATCAAGGAACTCGCTCCCAACGCATTCGTTATCGTTATCACCAACCCGCTGGACGCAATGGTGTACAACATGCAGAAGGTTACCGGCTTCGATTCCTCCAAGGTGATCGGTATGGCTGGCGTTCTCGACTCTTCTCGTCTCGCTTGCTTCGTTGCTATGGAACTGGGCGTTTCTGCTGAAGACGTTAAGGCAATCGTTATGGGCGGCCACGGTGACACCATGGTTTCCCTCTACGACTGCGTCTCCGTCGGTGGCATTCCTCTGCCGCAGCTCATGAGCAAGGAAAAGTTCGACGAACTTGCTGCTCGTACTGCTAACGCTGGTGGCGAAATCGTTTCTCTCCTCGTTCGTGGCTCTGCATTCTACAGCCCGGCAACTTCCGCTATCAAGATGGCTGAAGCTTACCTCCTGGACAAGAAGAGCGTTCTCACCTGCGCTGTCAAGCTGAACGACGAATACCAGGGTAAGGGCAAGGGCCTCTACTGTGGCGTTCCCTGCGTGATCGGCGCAAACGGTGTCGAAAAGATCTTCGAAGTTAAGATGAACGACGCTGAAATGGCTGCTTTCGAAAAGTCTATCGAAGCTTGCAAGAAGAACGCTGAATGGGTTGACGCAAACACCTAATCAGATGTAAGGGGCGTTGCCCTTTAGAACCCTTAGAAAAAGACTCTGCTGAATAAGCAGAGTCTTTTTTTATGGATTTTATGGGTAAAAAGACTTAAAGACAATGGATTTACCCATAAAAAATCGAGAAAAGTCTTGGTGCAATCTCAAATACTTGGCGGTGTTATGGGTAAAAAAGGGCGTGATAGCTCGTTTTACCCATAAAACGGTTCCTGTTTTATGTTTTGGGTTATAGATAAATTAAAAATCTGTGGGTAAAATTGAACGCCGTAAACCCATTTACCCACAAAAAAGTTAAGCTACTCATCGCTTTTCATTAAAAATTTTGATTAGTTTCCTTTCTATAAATAAGGAGGTTTCTATGACTGCTGTGATGATTATTCAGCTTTTGATTGTGCTGGCTGCCCTTTATGTGGGCTCCCGTTATGGTAGCCTTGCCTTGGGTGCGATTTCGGGTATTGGCCTTGCCATTCTGGTGCTGGGCTTTGGCATGGCTCCGGGTAAGCCGCCTACCGATGTTATCTACATCATCATTGCCGCTGTGACCTGCGCTGGTATTATGCAGGCTGCTGGCGGTATGGATTGGCTGATTCAGCTGGCGGAAAAGCTTCTCCGAAAGCACCCGAACCAGGTGATTTTCCTGGCTCCGCTTTGCACCTTCTTCCTTACGGTTCTTGTGGGCACGGGCCATGTGGTTTACACCTTGATGCCTATTATCTGCGACATTTCCCTGAAGAAGGGCATCCGTCCGGAGCGCCCCTGTGCTGTAGCATCCGTTGCGTCCCAGGTGGGCATTACCTGTTCTCCCATTGCGGCAGCGGTGGCGTCCTTCGTGGTGATTTCCAACGCCAACGGTTTTGAAATCAACAACCTTCAGGTGATTGCGGTGACCATTCCCGCTTGCCTTTGTGGTTTGGCTGCTGCTGCTGCCGTCAGCTACAAGCGCGGTCTTGACTTGGATAAGGATCCCGCTTTCCAGGCACGCTTGAAAGACCCTCAGATGAAGGAATACATGTACGGTAACACCGCCTCCCTCTTGGACAAGGAAGTCTCCAAGGAAGCACGCCGTTCCGTGTACATCTTCCTTATTGCTCTTGCTGTGATTGTGATGTTCTCTGTATTCCAGATTGCAGGTCATGATATTCGCCCCGTGGTTCCCACCGGAAAAATTGTGGATGGCGTGGCCCAGATGAAGCCCATCGGCATGAATATTATCATCCAGATTGTGATGATTTCCGCAGCGGCTTTCATGATTATTCTTTGCAAGGCTCAGCCCAAGAAGGCTGTGGCTGGTGCTGTTTGGCAGTCCGGCATGGTGGCGGTGGTTGCAATTTACGGTATTGCCTGGCTTGCCGATACCTACTTCGCCAACTACATGGATGTGATGCAGGGCGGCCTGAAGGACATTGTTCAGCATTATCCCTGGGCAATCGCCTTTGCCTTCTTTGCCGTGTCTGTGCTGATCAATTCCCAGGGCGCCGTGGTGGTGGCCATGCTCCCGCTGGCTTACAGCCTGGGCATCGAAGGCGCTGTGCTTCTGGGTGTGCTTCCCAGTGTTTACGGCTATTTCTTCATTCCCAACTATCCGTCCGACATTGCAACGGTGAACTTTGACCGTTCCGGCACCACGGTGATCGGTAAGTACCTGCTGAACCACAGTTTCATGCTGCCTGGCCTTACCAGCGTCATTGTTTCTACCATCGTGGGCAGCCTTATCGTGAAGGTTTTCTTCTAAAATTCCGCGAAAATAAGGATTTTTTCAAATCCCGGAGGATTGTTCCTGCCGGGATATTTTTGTCTTGAAAATTTCTAAATTGGGGTCGTGGAAAAATTACAAGCATATTTAACTGAATACCCTATCGTGAAGCAAGTGCTTCTGGTCATCCTCGTCTTTTTGGCGGTGAAGGTTTTTGTCTGGTCCTTTAGGAAATTTTTGGTCCGTATGTCCAAGAGGGGGATGGACCCTGCCGCAATTCCTCTTATTACGGACTTGGTCAAATATGTGGTGTATATTTCCGGGTTGATTATCGCCCTGAACATTTTCGGGGTGAATACCACGGGAATTGTGGCCATGATCAGTGCCGCAAGCCTTGCCATCGGGTTTGCCCTGAAGGATACTCTTTCCAATATTGCGTCTGGTATTGTACTTTTGTTCCTGAAGCCTTTTAAGGCGGGGGATTTGATTGAATGTGGTTCCATTAGGGGAAAAATTCTTGGAATCGGCCTGTTCAACACTACTTTGGAAACTTTAGACGGCCTGTACGTTTCTGCACCGAACAGCTCCCTTTGGGGCGCTCCCATCGTGAATTTCAGCAAAAATCCCCATAGAAGGCTGGATATCACGGTTGGCGTGTCTTACGATTCCTCCCTGGATCTGGTTATGGCCCGTCTTCGTGAGATGGTGGAGGCGGAGGCTCATTTCCTCAAGGACCCCGCTCCTGCTTTCTTTGTATCAGCCTTGGAAGATAGCGCCGTGAATGTTACGGTCCGGGTTTGGGTGAATTCCGGCGATTATGGGACCTTGCTTCAGAGGTACAATGAGGCCATCAAGCGCCTGTTTGATGAAAATGGCATCGAAATTCCCTATCCGCAGAGGGTGATTCACGTCCACGGAGACGGTTCAACGGTTTCAATCGAAAAGTAAACCAAAATACGGGCAGGAAATTCCTGCTTTTTTTTGTAAACAAAATGTAGACTTTTAAATATTGTAAAATGTCTACATTTTTGATTTTGATGTAGAAATATGTGGCTAATGTGGACTTTTTAATGTATATTATTAAACATAACAACAAGGATGTGTTTATGGGTGTTGCAAATTTCAAGTCTTTTGCCTTTCTGTTTGGCACTGCTATGGTGGCTCAGAGTGTTTGCGCTGCCGATTGGTACGCCAAGGATAATCTCCAGCCGGGTCACGACCCCAGTATGGTCCGCTTTGAAGATGGCTATGCCCTCATGACCACCAACAACCAGCTTTCCCTCTGGACTTCCGAGGACATGGTTTCCTGGAAGGCTCATGGCAAGACCATGACCACGTTTCCCCAGTGGATCTATACTTACGCTCCAACCATGGAAGATGTGTGGGCTCCTGACATTTATTACATGAATGGGGAATTCCGCGTGTATTATTGCGGTTCCGTGTTTGGCAAGCGTACTTCCGCCATTGGCTATACTGCATCCAAGTCCATTGTGCCGGGTACGGCTGGCTATGGCTGGCAGGACCGTGGACATGTGTTCCATACGGTAGCCACCGACAAGTATAACGCCATCGATGCTGATGTGGTGAAGACTACCGATGGCGAATACTGGATGGCTTTCGGTTCCTTTGGCCTTGGCATTCAGCTGATTAAGTTGGATCCCGTCAGCGGTTTCCAGGCTAGCGATAACAAGACTGTTTATAACATCGCTCGTCGTGTAAGTTCCGCAAGTGGCGGTGCCGAAGAAGGCCCTAGCCTCATTGAACATAACGGACAGTACTTCTTGTTTACCGCTTGGGACAAGTGCTGCCAGCAGGGCACAAACATCGAACAGACCACTTACAAGACTGCTTATGGTCGTGCCGACAAGGTGACGGGTCCGTATCTGGATCGCGCTGGTAAGGATATGGCAACTGGTGGTGGTACAATTGTTCTTGAACGTTATGGTCGTTATGTGGGCCCGGGCGGTGGTGAACCGTTCCAGGACGTGAACCGCGTCCGCTTTGTGCATCACTATTACGACAATGCTGGCGACAAGTACAACCACATCCATATTCGCGATATTGTGTTCACTGACGACAACTGGGCCGAAATGGGTCAGCCTTTCTTTGGCCGCTACCTGAGTGCCGAAGCGGAACACGGCGTCTTGACTCGTGCTGTTTCGGGTGACTTGGCGGTGACCCGCGGAACCAAGGCATCGGGAAGCGAATACTTGGGCTACATCAATACCAAGGGTTCTGTAATCCACTTGCCTATGAACATTATGCAGGCGGGTGAATACATTTTGCGTTACCGTTATGCAAATGGCGGTACAGGCACTGCAACCCATAGCGTTACTGTAAACGGCAAGGCCCAGAATGTGAAGTTGCCTTCTACAGGTACCTGGGGCGAATTCCCCGAAAATTCCGTGGTGATGATTCCTGCGACCTTAAAGCGCGGCGGCAACTTCATTGACGTGAGCCCCGTTCCTGATGGCGAGAACTTCGCGGAACTGGACCGTATCGACTTCCTCCGCGTCATTCGCGATACTATTCCCGGCAACGGCTTCGATAACGGTATCCGCGTTCGCCTGAATGAAAAGGACGAGTTGGCCATGAAGGATGGCGGCTATGCCATTTTCGAAAACGTCATTACGGATTCAATCGTTTCTAACAAAGTAAGCGTCCAGGTGAAGAACGCTTCTGGTAAGTTGAGCCTGCGTACAGGTTCCAAGTCTGGTACTGTGGTTTCTGAATGCGACCTGAGCAAGGGTGTTGCTGCCGCTGGTGGCTGGAGTGTGGTGGAATGTTCTCCTCTTGGCGGCGAGAAGAAGTTGGCTGGAATCCAGGATTTCTACCTCACAGCAAGCGGCGTTTCTGGCGAAGTGGCTGTGGGCAATATGATGTTCAAGGCCGAACCTGCACCGGTATCTAGTTCCAGCGAAGCAAAGGTTGAATCCTCCAGCTCCATGAATGAAGTTGTCGAAAGCAGCAGCTCTGCTGGTACGGATGCTATCATGGCTGGTTCTATTGCTAAGGCAGGATTTTCCGTTTCCCGTATGGATGGTGTTTACAGTGTTCGTTTGAATCGTACTGGTGTTCAGAAGATTTACCTGCTGAATTCTATGGGACAGCTGGTGGCAACCCGTAACGTAAACGGTGCTGTGGCCGGTACTGAAATTCGCTTTGAAAATCTGCCTAAGGGAAATTTCGTAGTCCGCGTGAAGTAAAAGGGACTTGGGATGAATATGAAAACTTGTTTGGGGGTTACTGCTTGTGCTATGGTTGGTGTGGTCTCCATTGCACAGGCAGCTAATCCTATCACAACTGCATTTTATTCTGCTGATGCGGCTGCTCTTGTTCATAACGATAGCCTGTTTATTTTTGCAGGTCATGATGAGCAGGGACCTCAGGGAAATAACAATAAGTTCTTCTTGATGAACGACTGGCATGTGCTGGTAACCGACGATATGGAAAACTATCACGATTACGGTGCAGTGCTTAGCTATAAAACTTTCAAGTGGGCGGATGCCAGCGCTTTTGCCGGACATTGTGAATACCGTAACGGAAAGTTCTACTGGTATGTGGCTGTTCATCATGGCTCCATCAAGCAGGATGAAGGCTTTGCTATTGGCGTTGCCGTGGCGGATCATCCGTCTGGTCCGTGGAAAGATGCTTTGGGCCATGCCTTGATTACAGACTTGACTGAAAACGATGTTGCGTTGAATATTGACCCCGCTATTTTCTACGATGGCGATGATATCTGGATGTATTGGGGTTCCTGGAACGCTGGCCGACGCGTAAAACTGAAAGAGAACATGATTGAGCTTGCCGGCACTCCCGAAGACATTAAGATTAAGGATTTCTTCGAAGCTCCCTGGATGCACAAGTTCCGTGGCAATTACTATTTCAGTTACGCTTCCGGTTATCCTTCTACTACCAACTATTCTATGGCGCCCTCCATTAATGGCCCTTGGACCCAGAAGGGAGTCATCAACGCCAAGGAAGATAATTCTGAGACCAACCACCAGGCCATATTCAAGTACATGGGCCACTGGTACTTTATGCACCATGGAGCCAACGCTCCCGGTGGCTGGACTTATCGCCGTTCCGTGAACATTGACTATCTGTACTATGATCGTGATGGAAACATTCAGAAGATCGCTCGTACCGACGGTGTAGACAAAGTAAATAACGCCTTAATCAAGGATGGTGGCTACCGCTTGACTGTAAGCCATAGCAACTTGGCCCTGCAGGATAACGATGACATGGTGGTCCAACAGGTGGCTGACGAAAAGTCTGAAAATCAGCTTTGGGTTGTGGCGGCAGGTTCCAAGGCCCGCCACTATACTCTGCAGAATTTTGGAACTAAGAAATATTATTGTCCGTCCAATACCCTGCTGGATACGGTTCGTACGAGCGCAACTCCTTGCGAAATCCGCATCGAGAACGCTTCCGAGAAGAAGGGCTATTTCCTGTTCGCCAATTATGACGATGACTATCTGGGTGATATCCTGAATATTTCCAAGGATCCTGGCATGCCCATCATTACTTGGGTTCGTACTGGTACTGATAATCAGAAGATTCAGTTTAAGGCTGCAGAATTGCCTAAGGTACCCGAAAGTTCCTCCAGTGTCATTCCGAGCGAAGGCGAAGAATCTAAAAATTGCGAAGACTCCAATGACGAAAACTGCAAAACGGGATTGCGTTTGAAGGTCGAGAAACCTTCTATGAACTACGACATGTCTGCCGGGATTGTCCGCCTAGCAAATGACTCTCATTGGACTATTTTCAGCCTGAACGGCAATGTTGTTCAGTGCGGGTTTGGCTCGCAGGTCATGATGAAGGATATGCCCAAGGGATCCTATCTTGTGCGGGTTGGACGCGAAACTTTGAAAGTTGTGAATCCGTAATTTTTGAATTGGTAATATAAGAGCCTGCTGAAAAATGCAGGCTCTTTTTTGTATAACTGAAAACTACCGGCTAGGCCGGTAGTTCCGTAAAAGCCTTCTGGCGGTCATGAAAAAAGAAATCCTTTGATTAATATTGAA
>NZ_QGDU01000061.1 GCF_003149045.1 Fibrobacter sp. UWR4
TGTAGATGTAAAGATAGCCTACGAATGGGAATCGGAATCGAGAGAATCATCTAGCAAGGCTGCCTAAATGCTTCCACACATGTTGATGATGCCTCAAAAATAAAAATCTAGATAAGAATCCTATTATTGCCTTAGGTGAATTTAAACCACGAGAAGAACCAAAGAAACTGTATTCAGATGCGTTCAGCTATATAAACGGAGATGAAAAGTTGCCTTCTTTGACTTCTTATTCTGGATCTTATATTACAAAGGTTGATTCTTTCTTGAGGGTTCGAGAAACAGAAGATGTTCTTGGTAAGACTTTGTCAACAGTATTCTCTAATGATGGAGTAAATCAAATTTCTGTTTTCTATCCGGCAACTACCGAAGAAATAGCTGTTGTTCTTCCGTTTGAAAATTCTATTTCTTCTGAAAATTGTACTGTTTCTGAAAATGCTACTGTTGATGCTCAATATGGAAATATCTTAGGTGCGGCGTCTATAAGCTGTGCTCTTAAGTCTGGACGAAAGTATGTTGCTGAATATAGGAAACTTTCTAACAATGGTTGGAAAACGTACCGAGAAAATATTGACGGTTCTTATTTCAGCATGACACTTTCTTCAAATGAAAAATTGAATTATCTAAGGATTTATCCTGAAAATGCTGAAGCTAAGTCATACATTTATGATGTGTACGGAATGATGATTCAACACATTTCTGAAACAAATCTTTCAACTTATTATACATACGATTCTTTTGGGAATCTAGTTGAATCGTATAATGATGATGGTATGACGTTCAAATCTCACCATAGAGAACTTATGAATAATGACAACAATGCTGAGGTAAACAATGTTGGTAAGTAATAAGAAAATACCTCTGATTATAGCAATTGTTTTTGCATTGCAGATAAATGCTTTGGCTGCGTTAAATTTTGTTATTCCTAGTGAACATCGGACCCTGTTTTATACAGGAGAAGATGTGTTCATTGCATTGCAAAATAATAGTTTTAGAGACGCGAAAATTCCGAGTGACGACATCGGGGCCTATGGTGTTGGTCCATATTATATTCAAGTAAATAGCGTGGAGAACCTTTCAGGTTCATCATATATCCCTACGTTTACACCTAGTTACAGACCTCTCAAGCAACAAATTGTAACCAATAATGATCGTGATAACGATAATGCATGGCAAAACAACCAATTGTTTTGGATGGAATTAGTTTCTAAGGATGTAAAGCCGGGAACTTATAGGTGCAATTTCTCCGTGAAAAGTAATAATGAGAGTGGTGCAAACAACCTATCTTTTCAATTTACTGTTATTGAACCTCAAAGTAAGATAAATGTTGATGTTAAGGACCCTGCGGCCAGTTACCAGCGCCAGATTGATTTAAATACGCGTCTTCGTAATGACACTGAAAGTGATGTAACTCTTAATAGACCATATTATGATTATTATTTCACCAAAAGAGAAAAGAAAGCAAGCTTAAATGTTTGGGTTGATTTAGGAAATGCTTGCATTGAAATCCTTGATTGTGGAAATAAAAACCTTGTTTTAAGACATCGTTATAATGATGAAATCACTATTAAATCAAAAAGTGCTTATTCAAAATCATATTCTCAGGTTGGTTTCCTTGAGTTAGATGCAAATACTCCTTTCCCTGAAAAATATGATCGTCCCAATGATTTGACACAAGATTTTTCATATAAACACAACGGTAGATATGCTATAAGTTATTGGGAGCGAGCCGCACAAAGAAATAGCCACATTTCTACCAACATAGCAATATATCAAAATAACAACACAAAAATTAATGGATCTGCTCCTAGTTGGTACAGTACAGAAACCTGTAAACTGGTTAAATATAACTCTTTGAAAGACGTTGGAATTGTAGATGGTTACAATTTGGAAAGAAATTACTGTAATCATACAAATAGCCAACCTCCAGAAATTTTAATAGACGATAAAACGGATGTTATTTATGAAGGCGAGGATTATTTCTTTAGACCTGAAGTTTCCGATCCTGAGGATGATCCTGTTGAAATAACTGTTAGTGGCCTTGATTGGATCGAAGCTGGCAACCCATATGACTATTGGGCTGGGGACAATTATTCCGAAGCAATTACCGATAATTTAAAATACAAGAAGTATGGATATATTCGTTCAAAGAACGGATACGTTCGCCAGACGCGTAATATTAAACCTGGGACGTATACATATACAATTCATGCAACAGACCCGTATGGAAATACTTCTCAAAAGCAACGTAAAATTCAAGTTGTAGATGGTTCTGAACATCCAAATGCCAAGAGTACTGGTCTTGCTGTATTGATGGGTGACGAAACCTGGTATAAGCCGTATCAGTTAGATATTGCTACGGGTATTGAAAACTATTCCGATAATGATGTAACTTTAACAAATTTCTATTATGACTATTATGGTTATTCATCTAATGGAACCCTTTATTCTCGTTCCAATTGGCCTAGAGAATGGTATCTAAATGACGGCTTTAGTCCGATTGGTTATAAAGGCTATAAAATGGGTGAAATTGCAAGAATGAGCGACTGTGGAAATGGACGCTTCAGAATTCGCTTTAAATACTCAGGGTCTGTTACAATTCCATCAAAATATTCGCTTTTTGACAACAAGGAAGCTTTCGTTTATGCAAATGTTACTAAGAGAGAAAAACGTTATGATTGGTCTTTGTCTCCGTATACGAAGGGAAATCCGGTTGAATATGATACGTTGCGTTATCGAGCTTATGCAGCCAGAGTTCCTTTGTATGATGGAAACCACAAACTCTTGTGGGGTGAAGCTCCCTCTTGGAAAGATCAATGTGTAGACTTATATAGGAATGATGCAGACAATAATGTGTATGATGACAATGGCAATGTGTACATAGAGGGCTCAAATTCAAGTTTATCTTCTGGAGATAAAGATGATGATGAAGATGATGATGATGAAAAAGTAGAAGAAACAAACGTTCCTTTTTTAGTAAATGATTTGCAGATCAAGTATCGAGTAAATGATGGCTATTTGAGTTCTCCTGATAAAATGGTTTTTAATGCCATGGTGTTTAATAATGGTATTAAGAAAGTTGATATCAGTGGATATAAAATGCGTTTTTATCTTTCTGATCAAGGTGACGTGCGTGTAAAGGATTTTGCAACCTCAATTCCTAATATTACTGGGATGAATGCTGAAATTGAACGTTGTGCTGCTGACAAATATGCATTGACGTTTAGTTTTGAAAAAAATATTTCTGTTGATGCGGGAAATACTTTCCCTCAGGATCAATGGCAATGGTATACGATTTCTAATACGGACTATATTGCAAAAGAGTCTCAAAGAAGTTATTTGTCCATTCCTAATTCACAAACTATTTTGAACCCCGAAATGGCCCTATTTAATGAAAGAGGAAAGATTGTATACGGTAATGCTGCATGGAATTGCGAAGGCTTTAAGGAAAAGGAACTAAAAATTGTTGTAGAGGAATCTGTTAAAGGGATTGCTGCTTTTGACAAGAAACAATCTGGCGATAAATGGCCTGGTGCGCAAATTGAAATAAAAATAAAGAATGAGGGAGATTCAGCTGTTGCTGCCCCTGCTTTCTTAAATGTATATGTAACTCATCCCAGCGGCATGGTTCCGGTTATCGCAAACGGTACAGATACTCTTGCTCATGCAGGAACTGCGCTCATTGCTGGTAAGTCTGTAACTCGCATATCAAGCGGAAGTCATCATCTATATTCTGTAAAATTTGCGGATGGTATTCCTGCGAATATGGCGGAACAAACATTAAAATTTGATTTTTTTGATGCTTGTTTGTATGACTGTGTTGCTGAATCAAAGGAGTTCTATTATTGGAATTTTAGCGATGACTGGTCCTTAAAAAATGGCTCCAGTAATTCTGCTGTTACTGATTATATCGTTGTAAAAACTTCAAAAAATGAAGTGGTTTATGGTAAGGAAGATCCAAATGCGCCAACAATAAATGTTGTTGAAGTTGACGAAGAAAAGGTTGATTTTATACCGATGCATTCGCCTGGAAAGAATCCCATGGCGAAGGCTAATCGAACTGATGCAGAATCTTATGCTTTAGGTCAAGTTATTTCTGACGGTACATTTGAAGATCCTACATTGTTGGGATGGTCCATAAATGGAACAGTTGAGAATATTCGTGAAAATGCTCCTCAGGGTTCTAGATATGTGAAAATCAGCAATCATTCTAGTATAACACAAACTTTGCCTTCCGCAGCATCAAATTTGCTTGCAGACAGTGGCGCCGTTGTTTCTTATTGGCATAATGGTTCTTATTTGAAAATTTGTATTAATCCAGATAACAGCTATAGCGGTTCTAATTGTAAGGATGTTTCCTGGGGACAGTCTTGGAAAAAAGACACTCTCTATTTTGAAAAAGAAGTGTTTAATAAAGGAAAAGAAAACAAGATTGTTTTGATCGGTAATATGGATATTGACGATCTTGTTATGACACCGGGTTCAAGGCGCTCTATTGTAAATTATGCAGTTCGCTTTACAACCACACAGCATGAAGAATTGGAAACTAGAGCGTATGACGGAGAATCTGAACTCTTAATTACTACTTCTCAGCGTGATTTCATGGGACGTTTGTCTAAGAAGTATCTTCCCTACGCGGTGCAGTGCATTGCTGGGATTAATTGCAATACATCAGAAAAAACTGCTGGTAATAAAGACGAAGCTAACAGATATTATACCGCGGATCGTGAAGGATATCCAGAGGCTGGCAATGTTGCATATGTGGAAACATCTTGGAAACCTGATCAGGCTGCAACAAAAGAAGTTGAAACTATGCCTGGCGCAGCTTTCAAGAAACATTATACACAGGCGTTCTCTTCTGGTGTTAATTTAAGTGGTGTCAACTTATTTGATTCAACGTCTCTGAATGATTCTATTCTTGCAGTAAAGGATGAAAAACGCTTTTATGATCGTAAGGGAGAATCTAGAGTTAATTACCATGCCAAAGCCAATGCTAATCCAACTCATCTTTGGGAAATGAATATTGACCCTGATGACCGTAAAGTATTTACAATTAAAGATGGCGAAGGTCGAGTTGTTGTTTCGGGTTCTTTGAATGATGATTGGACCTTAAATACACGTAGTGTTTATGTATACAATGAAAATGGTCTTTTGCAAGAAAGTCACTCTCCGATGAGTTGCAATTACACTCCAAAATCAAAAGCATGTGTTCGCCCTAGTATGTTTGAGTATGATGCAGAAGGACGCCTGGTGCAAAGCTATGAACCAGATGCGGATACTACGCAAAGTTATTATGATCTTATGGGCCGTTTGCGAGCAACACAATCACAAAATCAGATAAAAAATAAGACGGCATCGGTAATTGTGTATGATGACCTTGGTCGTGTAAGCTATTCTGGTGAGTGGAAATCTGGAAGGGATTCAATAGCATTGAAAGACTATTTCCAGAAGAATTACAAGTTTCAATTGCCTGCTATAGAAGAACTGGTTCCTGGTACAATTACAAGGAATATCTATGATCATATGCCTCCTCGAGATACTTTGGGGTTAAATCTTTATCCATCTTTTGTTGAACAGGCTGATTTTAAGTACACTAAGACTTTCTTAATGGCAACGATTTCCGATGTAAAGATTGATGAGGCTACAAATACTGTTGTTCGCCGTTCTGTTGCAAACAAATATGATAAGTATGGTCGTGTACTTGAAAGTTATGTGTTTGACGATGATGTCGCTGATTTGAATCTCAAAACCCTGGGTACAAAGACTGAATACGACCTTGGAGGACGAGTGATTAAGGTGACCAAGTATCCCTATGGTTATAGCGATAAGAGTAAGTCTGTTGTTGAACGATATACTTATGATCGTCTTGGACGAGTTGATAGTATATATGTCAAAAACGGTTACTCTAATGAAAAGCTTCTTGCATCTTATGTTTATTATCCTTTAGGTACCTTGAAATCGGTGACTTTGGGCGATAACATTACAGTGACCTACACCTACCATATTTCTGGTGCAGTGAAAAGTGCAACAACATCTAGCAAGTTCCAAGATAAACCACTTTATAAAGAGACTTTGTTCTACGAGGATTGCGGAAGTACTGACTGTAAACCTCAATACAACGGAAATGTCAGCCAGATGACTCATTATCTTGCGCATAATGTGAATGGCGTTTCAAATGAACGCAATGTGACATACATTTATGATTTCCTCAATCGACTTGAACTCGTAAAGGATAGTGAAATTCCGGATATGGATGAAATGTTTGCCTATGATGCTCAAGGGCGTATTGTGCAACAGCTTCGTGGTGAAAAAGCGGGTAATGCTGATGAAAATAGCGCTGATGGTATCTACAGCTATTATGAAAACACTAACATGCTGAACTCAGTCTCAGATGGCATTGGAGGATCCGCTGAAAAACGCAACATGTCTAACAAAGACAATTTTGTGTATGACAGGGATGGTAATCTTATCGAGGATAAGTCAAAACGTATGACCATCGCCTATGACTGGCGTGGTATGCCGGTAGAGTTTAAGCGTCAAGATAAGTGCTATGACATCCATGAACAGGTTGTGTGCGATTCCATTAAGCTGGAGATAGCATACGATGGTGCAGGAAGTCGTGTATCTAAGACCTTACTTCGCAAACTTGATGGCACAACGGGATGGAACCTGGAAAAGAAAACCCACTATACCGGCATTGGCTCTGAAATTCGTGTAGATGGTCAGAATGGGACCAAGGTCGTGGTCAATATGCCGCAGGGGCTGGGACGTTATGCCATTGAATCTGACAATGGGACAAGCAATGGTGACGAATTCTATTTAAAGAACCACTTGGGAAGCACCATGATGGTCGCAAAGGTTACTGGTTCTAACACTCCAGCAGAAGTTTCTGCAGTCTATGACTACCGCGCGTTCGGTGAACAAGTAGATTTGGCAGTCCCTGCCGAAAAAGTCACAGAGAATTTCACCAGCAAAGAACGCGACGACGAGACCGAGCTGAATTACTTCGGCACAAGATACCTGGATCCTATGCTCGGATTGTGGACAAGCGTGGACCCGGCAAGGCAATTCTCGAGCCCGTATCTGTATATGGGGAATGGATATAATCCGATTATTGGGTATGATCCCGATGGGAATGATGCGATGGTTGTTGTTACTGGAAATGCGAATGCAGAAAGACAGACCGGAAATATTACGATAGATGGGGAAAACTATGCTTATGATTTTAACACTTATCGTTTAGATGTGTTTTTGAATGTGGAAAATTGGAAAGATGGTCAAACGTACAATGATTATACACCGGACGCTTCTTTTTGGGCGTCTCGTGATGCTTGGATGAAGGAGGATAATAAGGCTGTTATTTCTGGAGATGGAATGCTTGCAAAAAGCACTCTTCCCAAGGGAAGTGAAAAGGGATGGCTTACCATTACAAACGGGAAGACTGATGGTTATTTTAAGGGAATAAGTGCTTTGAAAAATCCAGATATTTGGTGGGGAGAATCCATGCATCCTGGAACTCCAATGTATTCTGAAGGATGCGTGACTTCTAGAGATTATAAATCAATAAGAAGAATGTTAGATCCTGATCTAAACGCTAAGAGACCTATAAAGATACATTTTGAACCCTTTGTTCCTGAATCTCGGCCTGTAGGCATGCCAATTCGGTAATACTGATTTTTTTTACAAGAGACTTTTCAATGATGTTTAAAAGAAAGGTTGTATTCCTTTTTGTTTGTTTCTTTCTCTCATTTGCTGAGGCCTGTGAAAAATGGGGCTCTGCAGAGTTTTCTGACATGATGCTTTATCTCTCGAAAGGAAAAATCGATTCTGCTATTGCTGTATGGCAAATACAACATTGTGAGGATTCTTTAGCTTGGACTTTGGCAAATGAATTAGTAGGAAAAAAAATAAATCCAGACTCCTTGTATAAGAAGCTTTTATTTGAAAATTGTCAACAAAATTGGGTTTATTCATCCATTCCCATATACTATATCTGTTATTTTCAAAAAGGGATTGAGGCTAAACAGAGTATAGATCATATCGCTTCTTTCTTATCTGATGCAAGTTCACAAATAAATTGCGATGAGGAAACAAAAAACATTTTGTATATTGACTTTGATTTTTTGTATAATATCAGAAAACAATGAACTACTTCGGCGCACGATATCTCGACCCCATGCTCGGATTGTGGGTGAGTGTGGATCCCAAGAGACAATTCGCAAGCCCGTATCTGTATGCCGGGAATGGGGTGAATCCCGTGAACGGCGTGGACCCGGATGGGAAAAAAATATCAAATTTGCAATTTATTATAATCAAGATTCCAAGGGCGCAGATTTTAAAGCTCAACAGAAAGCTGCTGAATATGAACAGTATATATCAAGTAGAATAGATATGTCTGTTAATACTGTGCAAGTAAAAGCTTTTCCTGAGGGGGAAACTACAGACTTGGAAATGACTTCGTGGTTAAATTTGGGACAACCTGACTTAGCTGCAATTGCATCGCATGGCGGAAAGGGCAAAGAATATATTTCTGATATACCTAGATCAACAGATGCTAGCAGAATTGACTTCAGCACACTAAATGATCGTCTTACTACAAAAACCTATCTGGGTTCTTGTTATGCTAAAGATAACTTAGCTTCGGGCAAGTACGAAAATCTTTATGGACCGGAGAAAAGCGGAAAGACTTCTATCATGAATACTGTAGATTTTCTTATCAAGAATGCTGATGTTGCCCCTGAAATGAATCAGGAGGCAGAATGAATAAAATAGTAGTTGTTCTTTTTTTGCTTATTGCCGTTACTATTACTTTTGGCAAAAATCGTAATTTGGAATGCTCAACATTTTCAAAAAATTCAAAAGTGAATTCAGATGTCGCAATACAATCTTTAAGCAAGAATGTTGATGATTCTCTTTATGCAAGATGGAATAACGGGGGATTTATTAAAAATCTTTTGTTTTATTGTTCATGCGATTGTGAAGAAAAGTATGAATTCCCTTCAAGTCATAATCGCGAAATTACTTGGGGATTTCATTATTGTGGTGCATCTGATTCAGAAATTGTTTTGCCTGTTAAGCAAGTATACACGAAACTAAGGAAAAATGAAGAATTGTATCTTTTGATAGAACGTCTAAAAGATGAAATAGACAAATATGATAGCATATTGTGTAATCCTCTTGAAATCAGGGAAAATGATTTTTAAACAAATTTAGCGCCTAACCGCAACTTGGACGGAAAACGGCAAAGCTAATAATGTTTGCCCGGCAACTTCGTCTATGATTCCGAGGGAAATCTCATCGAGGACCGCTCTAAGTCCCTGAAAATTTCCTATGATTGGAGAGGTATGCCTGTTGAATTCGTCCGCAGAAACTCTTGTATTGATATTCGTGAGCAGATTGTTTGCGATTCCACGAAGTTGCTGATGGCCTACGACGGTTCCAGCAGGCGCGTGTCCAAGACCCGTGAGCGCAAGGAACGCGACGTCGAGACCGAGCTGAACTACTTCGGCGCAAGATATCTGGATCCAATGCTTGGATTGTGGTTTTCTGTAGACCCCAAGAGACAATTCGCAAGCCCGTATCTTTATGCGGGGAATGGATACAATCCAACTTCATTTATTGATGAAAATGGCGGTTATTTGATTCGTAAGAGGGCTGGAAAATACGAAATAAGGCCGTTTAGTAAAGCTGAATTTTATACAGGTGCTATAGTAAGAGATATTCCTGGCCTAATTCTTTCTTTTATTCCAAGTCCTATAGGGTATGTTCATAGTCTAATGAAAGGCCATATTCAAAGTGAATTAGGTATTTCGACAATGACGACTTCTGGAACATTAGCTGCAAGTAGTGCAAAAGAAGCAACAATTGCCGGAAAATATACTGCGGGTTCTTTTGTGGGAACTGTTTTTGCTAGCATAGATACATATAGGGGTGTCTTAGAATTGAATAGCTATGTTGATACCCCTGAATTTATTAGTACCTTAAATAGTAGTTTTAATAGGCGAGGTTTTTATAACTCGCGGATTCTCATCGTCAAGTAAATCCGATCTAGGCTGAAAACAAAAAAAAATCCCTAGAAAGTGAATTCTAGGGATGGTTAGGTTTCTAACTTGCGTTTTCGACCAAGAAAAGGACAAGCGATGAGACTTAACCGAGA
>NZ_QGDU01000062.1 GCF_003149045.1 Fibrobacter sp. UWR4
TGTAGATGTAAAGATAGCCTACGAATGGGAATCGGAATCGAGAGAATCATCTAGCAAGGCTGCCTAAATGCTTCCACACATGTTGATGATGCCTCCATCTTTATCTTGATTTATTAAGTTTTTGGAATATTTTAAAAGAAAACCAAAATTCAGAATTTTCTTCAATGATTTTCAATCATTTTGTTGACAAACTATCTACAGAAACTCATGAATACGCTTACCTTGTAAAAATTTACTTGCTTATGAAAAAATACGGGCAGGATATAGCGATGTTGACGCAGACTTTCCTTCCAATAATACAAAAGAAATTGAGAGAAAATGAAATTGAGGCTAAGATTGTTGAAAATCATTTGCCATACGGCTTGAAAAAACAAGATGTGTTGGATATGCAGTAACAGCGATATTGTGTGTAAATTTGGCAATGTTTTGGCGCATCAACAACAGCCAGGACTCAAAGCAGGGCGTTGCATAGAGAACAATTCACCAAAAAGAAACTTATTAAAATGAGGAGCAAATACTTCATCTATGCTATGGAGAGTTTTCACATACCTTTTGTATTTTGCTATTTTTATGTGGACTTCTAGTAACGGAGATTAAAATAGAACCAAATTCGCGAAGCCGTTTAAGGACCTCCAATCTTTTTTTTATATTCCGTTATTTTAGGGAACATGGTTTCACACATTATTTCTTCTGGTAGATTTACTTGCCAATTTAGGTCTTCACTAGATTTTACGGTAATAGTCCATTTGGAATTGCTGTGACATGTTCCGTAGGATGTCTGATTTTCAATTTCGATTCCGTTTTCAATTTCTTTATATGTAAAATAGTTTGTGTTTATATCAAGCGTCAAAGCAAAACCAATTTCGTCAACAGTTCCCATTTTTTTGTTTTGCGTGAAAAATTTTTCTTGACAATCAACATATGTCTGCATAATGGTTTCCAATCTTTTTTGACCAATCATTCTGTAATTTGCAAGTTGATTTAAGCACTCCCCCGCCGAAACCAGCAGATAAAAACAACCTATGACAGGGACCATTATCTTCATCCATTTGGCAGCACCGTATGTAATTTTCTTTCTCTTGTTGAAAAACTTCCCCTGGCTAATATTCCACAAATCGCAAAAGCATAGGAACCTGATTGTTACAACGAAAGCGGGAGCAATAAGATAAAAATGCAAGGGGAACGCAAACATTCCGAAGTAACCATTCAAAAACGAATAGGTAAAAATTCCAAAAAGAAGATAGGCGATTCCTTTTAAATAATTCCCCGTCGCAAAATGATGCAATCCACATTCACCACCAAAAACGGTAAGCCAAAAAACAAGAGTTCCTTTCGATGAGGCTTTTTGTTCTAAAACAGTCGGTTTCAATTCCTCATGGGCTGGGATTTCTTTTTCGTTCTTCCCATAATTCAAATTTGGGGCATCGCACCATAGGCAGCGAGGCATGTCATCTTCATATTTTCGATTGCATTTTGGACAAATCAAGGTTTACCCTTAAAAGTTTGTATATCCATTACATCCAATATAACATTTATTTGAGTGTCGGATATTTTCCAGATCAGAGTTTATTCCATTCATAATATCTTGATAATCGTTATCAATTTTTATTTCAGGGATTTGGATTTCAATATCAATATTGTTTATTGGATTTTGAACCTGATCGATACTATGTTGAACTTGTTCTAGAGGTTTATTAAAATCCGTGTTTGTAGTGTTAATATTTCTTTCATACTCATAAGAATAATTTTTATAGGAAGTGCTCTTATTAAGATCTTTGGGGGCTGTAGTTCCAATTACCAAATTAGTCGGTTGAAATCCTGATGAAGTCCCTTGAAATTGTGAGATAAAAATAGAATTGGTTATTCCAGAATTGGATGTAGTATTGAAATCAAACAACATTTTTTCTCCAGCATCAGCAAGCCATAGTCCGTCTTCAACAATAGATTCGCCCATGAACATAATCCCATTTTCCATAGCCATTCCAACTTGATTCCAGCCTTTGACAAAAGAATTTGGACCATTTTCTAAATTTTTTGCAACATTACCCAATAACGTTTCGTGAGGTAATTCGTCAGATTCAACAATATTGTGTGCATTAGCCCCAATTTCAGCACCAACAAATCCCCAAAAATCTACCTTGCCATCATATCCAAGGCCATGACCGCTATCGTAACCAGAAATTAATCCATTCAAAAAACTAAATATTTCTTCTTGATAAATCGTTACATATACTGTGATAGTTGATAAAAAAGGAATTATAACAATTGGTATGGCGAGGTTTCCATCTTTATCTACATAATTTATTGGATTTTCACCGAAGTGAAAAGGATTGTCAAACTGCTTTACGGCATCTGGACTTATCCAAATGCCCAATACCGGGTCAAAATATCTTGCCCCGTAGTAATACAAGCCCACTCGCTCATTCAGTTCCTTGCCGGTATATTGTTCGGCGGGGCTGTCTCCAGACACCTTTATTTTCTTCTGCGCTCCATAAGGTTCATAAGAAAGTACATTGCCAGTTCCGTTTTCCACAAGGGTCATCACTAGCGATCCTTGGTAGTCCTTGACATACCACTCCTTCGACGAATCCGGCAAAATTCTACCCACGATTCCCGATTTGCCTGTTATCATTTTGTATTCGGTAACGGAACTATCATTTGCAACATAGGCCCTGCGGCGTTCCAGAATTTTCTTGCCACCTGCCATGATGTCGGTACGAATTGCCTGTAGTGAGTCATTTTCATACACAAATGTCGCAACACGCCAGCTGGAGGGATCGTAAATCATAACCTCGCGCCATGTTGAAGAATCAGAAGTCTGCACAAAGGAAACTGGCATTCCATAAGGGTCGTATTCCACAGACAGACTTTTGGAACTATCCGCAATCATGCGCCCCGAAGCGTCATAGGTAAAATTGTCTGTCCTGGAGGCATTCCTGGCAGAGTCAAGGGCGATTGTTCCCGTAACCCTGTTGAGCCTGTAGGAACCATCGTAATAGTTGTAGCCGAGCGTATTTCCACCATAGCCTTGCGTGAGCATGCGACCATTCTTATCAAAACTGAATGTAGCCTCCGGGGCAGAACCACTCCGCTTTACCATATTGCCGGGCATGTCATAGAGGAAGGTTGATACCCTGTTTCCAGAGGAATCAGCAATGCCGTATATAGTGGACAATCTGGAAATCATTCCGTCATAACGGGGCTGTTCATTTGCCGAAGCGGTCACATCCTCGTAATTCAATGTCTGTCGGAAAAGCGTATCGCCAGTAACTGTATTTTGAATATTCAGGGAAGTCACCTGTCCATGCAGATGATAGGCGTAATCCGTCTCCAGACGATCCCCGATTTTCACTGCAGAGACCTGTTCCAAGTCGTCATAGGTAAACTTGACTATGTTAAGTCCTTCGTCGTCGCGAATTGCGTCTATACGCCCTTTATCGTCATAACTATACCTGCGAATGTCGAGGATAGAGCCGTCGGCATTCGCTACAGTTACCCTGTATAGGCGAGAAAGGTTGTCGTATTCGTAGTTCTTTAAAACCACCCTGCGAGTTGAATCAATTTCAGCACCCGTATAGCGTATCGAAACAGTCTTACGGCCAAGGGAATCGTAACTAAAGAAGTCGGCAACCAAGGCGGCATCCGCTCCGATACGATTCACGACGAGAGGGTTGCGGGTCCACGCACAGGCCAATTTCCCACGAGTATTTTTTAAAGTCCTGCCGACAAAATAGCCTTCAAGCCTATCATTGTTGATTCTGTCAAGACAGGCGGAAAGGCTGTCGTAAGCGGAACCCGAATATTCCGTCTTTACACCTGGAACAGGCGATTGACTTTTGGCAATTCCCCTGAGCCTTGCGTCCGTCACCAGGTCAAGGATACTCTCGCCAATGGATACAATTCGCCCTTGAGCGTCGTATTCCTTGTAAGAAACTGCATTCCTGCCCCGTTGTTCCTCCGTCACGGAAATGCGGACGCTTCCAGACTTGGTGTAGTAGAATTTCTCGGTTCCAACATCGGGGCCTTCCGTAGAAACATTTCTTCCGGCGGCATCATAATCAGAAACGACGGCAAAGGCGGAATCATTCTGGTCAGCATCAAGCGGAGTAATCGTCCTGCGCAGGTTCCCTTCGCGGGTGTATTCGTACTTCTTTATCGCCCAGTGCCAATTGCGCATATTCAAGCCACTCGTATCCACTGCGAAAGCAGTCTGTACAAGCTGCCCCAGGAGGTTTTTCCAAGAAAGTGATAAGCGTCCTTCAACATTTCGACTATATGAAAGTGTGTAATTTTTTGGGGTACTTGTTTTTGAAAAGTCAAGCGACTGGGGAATATTCAGGTCTGCAACATAGGCGTAATCGGAAAATCCCACATGCGTTCCGTCCAGTTTCCATGGTTCGCCAGGCATGGAACTTTTAAGCAACCGTCCATCCTGCAGTGAATACTCGTTCTGGAGATATGCGTAGCCTGCGGCATCGGGACCGTCTCCATTCTGCGAAAAATAATCGTTTGCATGAATCAGCGAGGAATCGACATAGCCCTCCCGTTCCAGTTCAGCAACATAGGAATAATCTTCCTGATAGGCCCGACCAAGATTATCATAACGGGATTCCTTTACTATAAAACGCATGGCGGGATTGAAAAATAGGAATGACGATGCCGAGATATCCGACTCCTGCATCAGTTCCACATTTTTCGCATAGATAAGACCATGCAGGGCGCTCTGGTGTCCCAGCTCTATTTTTGCATTCGGAGCAACGAATACGCCAGCCAAGCCAGAAATCGTCCCCAGCCTAAGTGTAGATGACTGAGCAAGCCGCCATCCAATAAAGTAGCGGCTCGTGGAATCATAGGACATGATTGAATTGTCGCTTATTGACAAGGAGGAACGAACATGCATGACTACATTTCCCTGCGACAAGTCAAAACGCAATATGGCAGAAGGCTCTACAAAGAAGGTATCGAAATAGTAGTCGCCTGCGGAAAATCGCAATGTACTCCTTGCGCGAATCAGCCCATTTCCGTATTTGCCAGGAACAAGGGTTGAGTCAGCATCATTGGCGAGAGAAACATCCGATGTTCCTATGGGAAAATCTTCTGGCGGGAATGCACAAATGTCTGTCACGACATTTTGCACAGATTGCTGAACGAAAGTCTGGTTTCCTGTCCATAAGCTACGCCCGTAACTGACCTTTGCAAAGACAGAATCGCGGTCTCCCATGCGCACTGAATTCCTAGCAACTACTCCCAGTTCAGAAAGAGATGTGTCTCGAACATTAACATCATTATCAATGAAAATGGAATCTCCAGAACCAAGATTTCCACCATGAGATTTACTTCTTGCCCTGACTTCAAGTATCTCCGTCGCATAGGCAGTGAAGCCGTTCATGCATTCCGAGGGAAGGAGTTCGCTTGCAAATTCCCTGTGAACCAAAGCCTCGGCCATGTGACCTCGACCTAACCCATCAGAAAAGGAGATTCCCATGCCGACAGAGTTTCGTGTGCTTGCCGTTTTTCCCGGTTCCAGAATGACATCGTCAAAGAACATTGTCGAATTTGACGAATCAGAAAGAGAAATTCTGATATAACGAGTTCCTTCTGGAATGTTGAATGTATGGGAATATGGACTCCACTGGGTTGCTCGGGTATATTTTTTCCCGTCAAGATATGAAGCCTGGACACCCTTGTCGGAATAGAAATAGATTCTTGGCGAAACAACAGCCTTGTTCACATTGTATGCAAAAAGACTCAGCGTATAGACAGAATCCCCGTCAACGGGAACAAAATCGGACACTGGTCCACCCGTTGGGGATGTCATGCCTACATAGCTACCGGAAACAGGGCGTATTTCTTGACCATAGGCAGCCGTGATTTCCGTTCGTGAAAGTCGTTTCCCGTTCCAAGCATAGAAACCATCTTCAAAGCTCCAGTTCGGCAGCAGGTTGCCATGCGTAAAGGTAAAGTCGTAATCGCGAGCATGGGAAGTATTCTCGATGACCGTTGCCTTCGGAGGATTTGCCGAAGCTAATGTTGCAAGAACAGACACGCAAAGAAGGGTAAACAATTTATTCATTTGCTCCTCCCATGTTTTCTTTCAGCAGATGTTTTGCGTTATCCGTGAAAATTCTTCCTTTCGGATCCCTTGTAGCTCGACGACGATGGTTCTTGTCATAGACAAAATCATTCTTCTGGAAGTCCATTCCCATAGCGGAAAGAGGATGCCCTGCCCTGTCGTAAGATGTCATGGTAAACGCAGCCGACGACGGATAGGCGACGAAATCGTCCACATAGATTATTCGCGAGGCATCCCCTGTCGGAGTTCCAGTTCCGAGCCAAACTCTCAGATGGTCGTCCGCAGACGAGTCGGCAAACATCCCATTCGAAACCAGTTCGGAATATGGTATTTCTATTTCATAACGTTGCCACCTGTTTATTTTGAAAGGCTCTCTCACCGGATTGTAGCTTGCTATAGTCTTTGCGATTGTCTTATCCGCCCTGCGGAATTCCGTCATGAGCACTGGTTTTACCCCAGTAGAATACGCAAACGCCGATATTACATAGCTGTATTTATAACGATGCAATTCCTTGAGGCTGATATTCCGTGTAGGGCCATATCCATCCGTAACTTTGAACGAGTAAAGTCCGTCATATACCTGAACGCTATCGATTGTTGTCTGAGGCATCTCCCAACCATTAGGAGTTCCGTGTTCGGCGGTGCTTAGAGCCACATCAGCACAGGCGGCTCCGATAAACGATCCTGTCAAAAGTGACCTATGTCCTTCGAAAACATTACAGCTTGACCGTAAGCCCACATTGGTCAGTCGGACAGACTCTGTCACATGGCCATAGCTGTCTGTGGCAATTACAGAATCAGCCTTTTCCCATCCTGTTGAAATGGGGAAGGCTTGGCCTACTCGGATTGGCGCCTGCCATACATAACTGGATATCGCTGCACCAGGAAAATCGGAGGAATAGGAAACCTTGGATGCCGATGCGACACTATCGGCTAGGAACACTTGTGATGGATTTGAAGACTGAATTGCTGTCAAGGGACTTGTCGTAAACGGGACATAAGAGTATTGCGCAACAGGATTCTTGAAAATCACGCTGTCAGGATTACGATTCAGTTTCTGCCGTTCCAGAATTTTTTGAGAGAATAGGAAATACGGCCCGGACTGCCTTAAAGTTCCCATGAATTGCCCGGATTCGTTATCTAGCAAGACATTCTTATCGACAACGCTTATCTTGTTGCCTATCGGGTCAAAGGTGGTGCTAATCGTGGAATCAAGCAGGTTTACAACAAGGCCATTTGGCCAGTTCCGTCCAACACCGGAATCTAGGGCAAATACATTGCGACTCGAACTGCGCAACATTCCAGACCTGTCGTAGTGCCTGGTTTTCGAGAGTGTTCCCTGAAGATTTTTCTGATAGCCGACAAGCGTTTTCCATTTGAGGTCCGCAATAAAGTCATAACGGGTTTTTGTCACCGTATCGTTGCTGACGAATGCCACTGTGTTCACCACGGGTGCAATAAACTGAGCCTGTTGCGTATGGGCGTTGAATTCGACAATACCATTAGGCTGTACATACGTAAACTGGGTATATCGATTGGTGGAATCCGTCGATCTTTCTTTCCAATAGCGATCCACTACTGAATAATTTTGCGGTTTCCAGAAATTATGGCCTGAATACTGTGCAAGACCGATTAAATTTCTACTTGAATTAGAATCCACAACTGTTTTGGCCATCAAACGATTTGGCGCGGAATAGGATGTCTGCGAAGTTGTTGAATGGAAAGAATAGTTTAGAGGTTGTTCAAAGAATTTCGATGCAAGGAAAAATCGATCTTCTGAAAAATTGCGATGTAGACTATATCCACTGACATAGCAAAGAACTCCTTGAGGACATAATTTTCCGCCTTCAGTCAAACCTGTCTGATAAAAAACAATCGGGTCACTTTGCGAGAACTGCAAATCAAACACACTGCTGTCCAGTTCACTTGTACAATACGAAATCGGACTTGTAGGATCGCGGGGGATGCGAATCAAAAGGTTATGATAACGACCGTTTTGAATCACTGGGCGTGTGGAAGCATACCTTTCTTCCAGATAAAGCGCGTCCCTAGTCACTGAAACAAAGACATTGTCATTCGCTCCGTCAAACGGGAAAATTCCATTTCGATCTAGTTCAAAAAACACCCCTTCATTACTACGCTTTTTTCTCCAAAGGAATACATTGCCCTTCGCATTTGAAATTTCCACAACGAAATTATCCATGATGACAAATCGGTCCCCACAGAAAGCGTCTCCTCCGCATCGGTATGTTCCGTCATCCCAATGTTCGTTGGCCATCTCCTGAAATTTTTTCCCATCAAAAAACATTGAAACGATATATTCAGTATCACCCTTATTCAAGGTGACAAACAAGGTGTTTCCTGACAAGGCAATACCGTCAAGCCCCTTTTGAAAGTTCATTGTATAGGTAACGCCATTTATTTTTTTTTGAATCCCAAAATCCGGGAATATGGCTGCATTGCTGGTCAATTCGTCGAAGGAGCCATCTTTATATGCAAATACATTCAATACATCCTTATCGTTTTCACCAACAATAAACAATGTCGGAGATGCATCTATGGCAATAGCACTGGACCATTCTAGGCATGCATTAGAACTGCTGCGCACTTGATCTCCATAATCCGAAGTGTTGGAAAAACCACAGACAGACTTATCCTTAGGCAACAAAGTCCAATTCCCTGTTGACGGATGGCGAACTATGGGATAAATTCTGCGAATGTCCCCATCTTTTTCTACAACAAGAAAATAATTATCTTGTACTATGATATTCTCAATAGTTCCTGATAGCTCTGTAGGAGTTTCAAAAAAATCCCCTATCACAGAATTCTGCTGAACAAATCTGAAACCATTCCATTCATAAAAATTCAAATCACGACCTTCAACATCTGCCAGTATAAAATAATTGGAAGATATGAACAAGCGAGGCGCTATTTTCCCACTCATTTGAAAATTAAATGGAGAGGAGAAATAGTTTCCGTCATTGTGGTAAATTTGAACATAAAGATCTTGCCTGTCGCCCGATTTGGCATTTGTCAAAGTCGCATAACAAAATTCTTCTGTGCAGGAGACTCCATTACGATAATTTTCCCTTTCTGCGACAGGAATCTGTACCTGAGCACCCGAGATATTGCGCATGGTATCTGGATCGGAAGGTGATTGTGCGTCGGAAAGTAGATCAAATGAAATGTTGGTGTAGCTGAAATTGTCAACGGAATTGTCTGGAAGAACTATTTGATCTAATAAACCATTTGACGCATTGTAATGAAACGCCCACGAACGAGCTTCCCCTCCAATTATGGAATCCCTAACAGCCTGCAGATATCTTTTATCCGCAAAATCTTGTACATGGGAAATTCTTTGCGACAAGGCCAACTCCTCGTAGAAATTTCCTTGCACAAAGATCCTTATTTTTGAAAGATAACGGGTTTCGTAAAGTCGCTGAGAATCTTTAGATTCGGTAGTCCCGTACCCAGGATATTCTTCGGCATTCATCGATGAATACATCAACGCGATTGAATCAATCGTAGTTTCGCCGTTTCGCCAGTAAACGCTAGAAAGAGCACTCTCACGAGTATATGATTTTCCTTGGACAATGGTCTCCTGGACTTTTGAATATTCAAATTTTATTTCTGTTGTTTCGTTAAAATCGGTTACCTTAGACAAATCATAGCGGTATATAAACGGCGCCAACCCCACAGTATCCGCAGAATATGCGGTAATGACATTTCCACGACTTAATTGAGTCCTTTTGGAATTTTCTGTATTTCCAAAATACAGAGTTGTTCCGTCTGGCATAATGAATTTCCAGTCAGAGAAACGTTTTGACGAAACTGTTGGCTTAACTTTTATGAGGCATCATCAACATGTGTGGAAGCATTTAGGCAGCCTTGCTAGATGATTCTCTCGATTCCGATTCCCATTCGTAGGCTATCTTTACATCTACA
>NZ_QGDU01000063.1 GCF_003149045.1 Fibrobacter sp. UWR4
ATTAAATTTTAGAAAATAGCCCATTTTTTGTTTAATTTAGGCGAAAGTCAACAAAAAAGGGTGGCGAAGCCACCCACACATGTTGATGAAGAGCCTGAATTTTCAATATTTTTCATTCAAACGGTATTTTTGTGCATTTTGCGTTGCCGTGCCTTTTTTCATGACGGCTTGCGGTGACAGCGGTTCCGACAGCGATTTCGAGGATCCCTCCGGTACGGACGAAATCTGCGAAGACGATTTTTGCGACAGTGAAAGTTCCGACAGTGATGGAAAATCTGCCGGAAAGAATTCCAGCAGTGCTGAAAGCAGTTCCAGTTTCCAGAAAAAGGAAGCCGACATTTCCGCAAGCAGTTACAGGGATTCCGCGCTGGTGGGCGAGGAATACAAATCCGATTTAGGAATGATGAACATCGTCAACGGCACAATCTACGATTCAACGTACAATCACGAGTACAAGACGGTTCGAATCGGACCTTACGAGTGGATTGCGGAAAACTTGTTGGATGCTACCACCGCGTTCGAGAACTACGACATGTGCTACGACAACGACCGTAACAACTGCAAGACCGATGGCCGCTTGTTCAGGGATTATACAAGGAACAATATGTGCCCTACCGGATTTGTAGTGCCGTCTTCTGCGGATTACAGGTACCTGCTGCGTGTCACGAGCGATCTCACCGATGCCGGGCTCGGGTTCAATCCCCAAATGGCGGGTTTCTGCAGGCGCGGTACCTTCGATATGGATTCGCTAGGTTGCTCCGACAAGGGTAAAAGGACTTACCTGCTGACAAACAACGACAGCATGTTTGTCGTTGGCAAGGATGGCAAGGCGCGCATGATGGAATCAGAGTTTTACGGTTTCTACTCGCTGCGTTGCGTCAGAAAATTGTCGTTTGTAGAAAACGAAAAACAGTTGCCCATTTGCAATGCCGAGACGGAAGATGACTTTGGCGATATTTTCGTGGCGGGTGCGGGCAAGAACTACTCTTGCGAAGGTGGCAAATGGGTCAAGGGGAGCGACTCCGATTGTTCTTGGGGCGACCGCGGCGAACTTCATTACTACGGAGATTCGCTGTACGTCTGCAACGGCTCCTGGACGATCGCCACAATGAACGAGGCTGGCGCTGCATGCGCCGATGAAAACGACGGCGATGTACGCGAACTGAATGGCAAGAAGTTTATATGTAAAGATTCCTCCTGGCGTGAACTCAACGCAGTTGAAAAATCCATTGGGCTTTGCACCGCAAAAAACATTGGCGCCATCGATACAATTCCCGCGAAGGATTTGCTGGAATATTACTACTGCGACACTACGGGCTGGCGCACTGCGCGCCTTGCGGACTATGTCGGCAAATGCAACGATAGCAAGTTCTACAGTGTCTTTGAACTCAACGATATAAAGTACACCTGCCGCACCGACAGCACTTGGGAAAAGTTCACGACTCTCGAAAATTTCATCGGGCTTTGCACTCCTAAAAAATTAGGCGTCATCGACACCGTTAAAAAGGGCGAAAGCATCGACCCGTACTTCTGCGATTCCACCGGTTGGCGCGTGGCTAAACTTGCAGACTACACGGGTGCTTGCGACGACACCAAACTCAACAAAGTCATTAATTTCGGCTCAGTGTCCTACGCCTGCCGTTCCAACGGCGCCTGGACCAAAATGACCGCCGTAGAACAGGAACTGGGCATTTGCGAACCGAAAAGGTACAACGACATCGACACCATCGACATAGGCGTTTACGCCTGCGACAGTAGTGGATGGCACACCGCAGGCGTTAGCGATTACTACGGCAAGTGCACCGAACTCAAAATCAACACGATCGTGGATTATAAGGGAACCGGCTACGCCTGTGTAGAACCGCCCACCTGGACGCAAATCGACAACGTCACCAAAAAGCTGGGATTCTGCACCAAGGACATCCGGGGAATCATAAAGGACTACGACGGCACGCCCTACATTTGCGACTCCAAGTGGCGCACGGCCACCCAGGCGGAATTCCTGGCGGAATGCACCGAAGAAAACGAGGGCTCCACCAAGAAGTTCATCAACACAAGTTACGGCTGCAGGAATTTAAAGTGGATCAAGTTCAAAGCCGTCGACGATTCCCTCGGTTTCTGCTCCAAGAAATTACTAAACGAAATCAAGTCCACCGTCAAAAAAACATCGTACAAATGCCTGGACACCGGTTGGACCAAGTACACTCCGGAGGTCGCCTTTGGAAAATGCAACGATGCTTTCCGAAGCGAGCATAAAAAAGAAATTTTTAAACTTGGCGACGAAGAGTATGTCTGCTGGATTACCGGTTGGCGTACTCCGCAGGCGACGCTCAAGTTGGAGGAATGCACCGCGGCCAAGGTGGGGACTTTCGAGGAGTATCTCGGAGACACGTACTACTGCTCTCCGAAGAAGAACTGGATAGAGGTGGTTGGCCCTGAACTTGAACACGGCCTCTGCGAAGATGGAAGAACCGATATCGTCACCTACAACGGAAAGAAATACGGTTGTTTTCGCGAAGCTATGAATTACGATCGAATTTACTACAATGTAGTTGAATTCAAGTGGCGCGAAGAGACTGAATTGGACAGGGCGATGGGATTCTGCCATAGTTTCGGCATGGAATGGAAAAAATACAATGGCCTGGACTATGTCTGCGATCGTGATCAAATGGGCTGGAAAAACAGCACCTTCTGGGCAATGTACACAGCCTGCGATGACAGATACCCGTATAAATACGGCGTAACCGTCGGTTTCAAAGATTCTCTATTCTACTGCGACGAACTCGTTGAACCCATTACCAGCGAATACGCGGGCTGGCACATAATCACCCCCATCGACGAAGAAAAGGGTCCCTGCCGTAAGGATATTTTCGAAGAAACTATCCTCTTTAATAGCCAGGAATACAAGTGTGGGAAGACTTATGATCGGCCGGACAGCGTTTATAGGTGGTTGCCGCAGGAATAGGAATAATTCTGTGGAAAAAACTGTTGGCAGGATTCCATTGATCTATATGTTCGTGGACCAGACTCCGCCGATTCTCTACGAGTAATGTTATACGTAGAAGATTCTTTATTTTTTGATGAAAATGCATCCGAATTTTATGCTGATCACCATTATATAAGCAAAGATTTTTTTGATACGATTGTCTTGAACAAAGAAATCCTATTGAGAGTCGGAGTTTATTGTAACGACAAATGGGTTTGGAGCGATAGTCTAAAGTACCGCACAAAAGCTAATGTCATCAACGATATAGGTGTTTTTCCTCCAGACAATGGGAAATTACCCGCCAGAGAAAATGTTGCCTTCAGCGGCACTGCAATAGAAACTTGCCCTGAATTGCGTTATTTCATGTTTTCAAGATGGTCAAGAAAACCTCGCTATGAACATTGCGAAGCAAGCGACTACTGATTTTTGGGCTGAAACAGGCTTTGGCGCCGTAGCTTTCTAATAGCAACTAAACAATAATCATTCAGCAATACAACTTGGCTTGACATAGCCCAAAGGCAGGCTGTGTCAAGTCGGCTAGTCTCTTCAAAAAAGAAATAAGAATAAACGGTGGTATATTTCCGTAGCTTAAATAAACTAGATTTCGGGCATAACGAGGTAAGGTAAGTGCTGATTGAAGAAGTTAAGAAATCTATCAAGGGCGCAGGCTTCAAGGACGGAGACAAGATGCCCTCTGTCCGCAAGATGGCTCAGCAGTTGAATCTTTCCGTGACCACGGTTCATAAGGTCTACAAGGAGCTTGCCTCCGAAGGAACCATCAAGCTGGTCCAGGGCAAGGGTTGCTTCTGGGGTACCGTTCCTACGGCTTCCGTCATACAGGTTGATGACGTTTATTCCGTGATCGAGAAACAGTTCCAGAAGGATCTGGAAAGTGGTTTTATCAATGCCTTCGAGCAGCTTCCCTCGCCGGGGAATCTTTCTATCCGTTACCGGGTTTCTCCCTACATCGTCAAGAAGTTTTTGAACCAGAAGGTTGAACAGGGAATCCTGATTCGTAATGGCCGCAGGATGTTCTTTAACGAGGAACGTTCCGTGGACCCTTCCAACTACATCCTGTTTATCCATCGTTCCGATGACAAGGGCAGAATGTGTATCCAGTCGGAACGTGAATCCGACGTATTTCGCACCTTGGCCCGCATTGCCGGCGAGCAGAATATTGTGGTACATTTCGTAAGCTATAACGAAAAGCGGGATAAACTCTACCATCCCGATGGAAGCAGTTTCATAGTCAAGAACGATTCCCGCTGTCTGGGCGCCTTTCTCTCTACCTGGCTGGTGGATGATCCCCAGCGCCTGTTCGCCCATTTCGCCCATTTCGATAACCCTATTTCCGTGTGGTGGGAATATTCCCCCGATTCCGTCCCCTTGAGTGTACGCAACAAGAAAAAGTGGGCCTTTTACAACGTGGCGTTCGGCAAGGAGGCTGGCGTCATCGTTGGTAACTACCTGAAGAAAAAGGGGGTGGGCCCTGTCCACTACGTCTCCCCCTATCATGGAAGTTTCTGGTCCAGGGCTCGCCTTCAGGGCCTGCAGGAATCGGGACTTGAAGTAGTCCCCCTTGTGGACGACCGCTTCGCTTCCCCCTTTGATTTGAAGAGTTATACAAATGCCGAAGGATTGGATTCTCAAGTATTCCTAGACCAGATGGTGGAGAACTTGCTCGGGGACGTCTCCCTGAAATATTTCGTCTGTGCCAATGACTGGGTGGCGACCACTCTCATTGATTACTTCAAGTCTAAGGGCGAGAAGCTTCCTTACGTAATCGGTTTCGATGATACCATCGACAGTTACCGTTATGTTTTCGATTCCTTCGCCTTTAACGTAGGGACCATGGTGAAGGAGGCTCTCTACCACATTGTGGCGCCTACCATCTATGCAGAACAGCGGCGCCAGATGCAGGCACCGCTGGGTCGCGTCATATCCAAGAATTTCTAGACGTCAAATTTGCCGGAGCAGGCGAGCAGTCCTAGCATATAGAGCGTGCCGTCGTAGTATCGCCACAGTCCAGAGGGAATATCCATATTCCAGAGGTCTTCCGCGAAGGGCCTTATCAGCGGGTCGCCCTGAGGCAATGCGATGGTCGCCGCTGCGTTCATGGCGATGAGGCCTCCCGTTGCAGGGCGGGCCTCCCTAGGGAAGGCGCTTCCGTCCACGCGCATGTCGGCAGGGTAGGGGCGTCTCGAATTCAAGTATCCCAGTAGTCTGCGTATGGCGGAAATTTCCCAGCTACGGACGTCGGCGAGCGTTGCCGTTTCATTACCGCCGGCGCCTGCGTCCAGAACCTTCTGGATGTTTGCAGCGTCCAGACCCATGTTCCAGGCCACGCGCCAGGCGTCGCCGCAGAAGCAGTTGCTTTCGGGATACCAGGGCGTGCTTTTGGGGGTGCCGTCGTATTCGCTGTATTCCGCAGCAATGCCTGTTACGGGATGGACCGCTTTCTTCAGGTAGTTAAAGCTGTTGTCCGCAATCTTTTTCCAGATGTCGTCACCAGTTGCTTCGCCGTACATGCGGTAGAATGCAACGGTATTGTAGCTTGGGTCCGTAAAGTCGTTCCCGTCCATGGGGGAGAATCGCACAAGGCCTGCGTCCACGTCCATCATGGTATGGACCGGTCCCTCGGTCGGCTTGTGGGCCATGTCGTTAATCAGCTGGACGGCATCCTGCTTGTACTTCGCGCTGTTGAATACCTTGGCTCCATAAAGGAGTGCTGCCGCAAAATATTCTTCCCCGTCGGGGGCGGAACCCGGATCCATTATGGAAAAGTCCGAGGTGGAAACCTGCCAGGCGTAATAGCCTGCGTAGGGCGCCTCTGTATTTTTCATATGGCGGGTGGCGAAATTCCACAGTTTCTCAAAAAGGTCCCGCTTGTTGAGCAGGGCGGCGATGGTCATGCCGTAGCTCATGCCTTCGGAACGGATGTCGTTGTGCCCGATGTCCACGACGTAGGCTTCGTCCCCTTTTTCGAAACAGATGCGTTCATTTTCTGCATCGCCTTCGAATAGCTGGCTAAATGCCTTATCCAATTTGGCTTCGATTTCTGCAGGAGTCTTTCCGATTTGCTCAAATATATTTTTCATGAAAACAAAAATAGGCTTAGAACAACATTCTAAGCCTAGGGAATTTTTTAAAACGAGACGAACTGTTCTATCTGTTGTAGTAATGACCTGACGCAGGTCTGTTCCTTACGAATTGACCCAGTGCGTCATAGGTGTAACGTCCTGCGCTTAGGGAATTCAAGTTCGTGCGGCTTCGTCTTGTTCCGATCCTATCCGGGACGATTCCGTCTAGCAGCACTGTAGAAAGTGCGTTTATGATAGGCTGCTTTTCTTCTTCCAGGTAGTCGTGGGAAAGCTCCCATACCATGGCGCCTGCGTAATTGTTCGTTACAATCCAGCTGGCCTTTTCAATGGAGGAACGTGCATCCTCATAAGTGACAAACATGTCGTCCGCAATGCCATAGGGTTCCTTGGATATATCATCGTAGAACAACTGCCAGTCCGCCATTTTCAGGATGTCTGCGTAGCTCTCTTGCTCTGCATAGTCAAAGTCGGATCCCGGTCCTGTAGCGCCATGGAAAACAAAACCGAAAGAGGGTACTCCCATTACAATCTTACTTGCAGGAACGCCTCGCTTGGTCCAGTATGCGGCGGCTTGTTTCCAGGACCAGGTGGTCCATTTGGAGTTGGGCAGTAGGGGAGAATCGAATCGGGCCTTTTCGTCCCAGTCCCCGGTGATATCGTAGGTCATCAGGCCGAACCAGTCCAGGTTTTCCAGCAGCGCTTCCGCCGTAAAGAACTTTCCGTAATAGTCACTGCAGGGGAGTGCCGCAGAAAGTGTCTTTCCCTGGGGTAGGTTCGTCCGGATGTCTTTCAGCAGTTTGTTGTAACCGGCAGTGTCTTCACTTGCCACAGGAACCTTGGAGTATTCCCAGTCCATATCCACTCCATCCAGGTGGTGCGCCTCCACAAATTCCATCAGTTCTTTCACAAATTTGGAACGTAGGGCCTCGTTCTTGGATACCGGGGCGAAATTTTCGCACAAACCTGCGCCGCCCAGGGATAAAATCACTTTTACGCCCTGATCGTGGGCCAGTTTTACCATCTGGTCCAGGTCCGACGGGTCCTGAACGGCATCCCCGCGGAGGCTTCCGTCCTCATTCGGGGAGATAAAGCTCCAGATAACGTGGGTCAATTGCTTGTAAGGGACTAAATCCACCGTGTAGCTAGGGTGATTCCATACGCCCCAGTCCGGATAATACCCGGCTAGGATCTTTCTGGATGGATTTGTACCCTCTTCCTGTGAAAAAGTAGGTGAAAAAATCATCAAAAGAAGGCAAAAAAATGCTTTCGGAAATGCATCTAACTTCATGTCTGTAATATACTTTCGTGCATCAAAAGTGTCAAAAATATGCTATTAACAATCTATCAACAGTGTTTTATGCCCTGTGTGTACATATTTTTTGAAAAAATGCATTTTTTTTTGCGAAAAAAGGCGAAAACCGTTGACAAGATGAGGTAATTCTTATTACATTTGGCACACTCTAAGATTCAGCGATGAATTAAGAGAAATGCCAAAGTAGCTCAGCTGGTAGAGCAGCTGATTTGTAATCAGCCGGTCGTAGGTTCGATTCCTATCTTTGGCTCGACATAATGGGTAGGTGCCCGAGTGGTTAAAGGGGACGGACTGTAAATCCGTTGGCTCACGCCTACAGTGGTTCGAAACCACTCCTACCCACTATAAAACAATCAGCCGCATGGAGCATATCCTGTTCCATGCGGCTTGTATGCCCAGGTAGCTCAGTGGTAGAGCACTTCCTTGGTAAGGAAGAGGTCTCGGGTCCGACTCCCGATCTGGGCTCTCACTAAATTGGAGATAGAATCATGGCAAAAGAACATTTTGACAGAAGCAAGCCGCACTGCAACATCGGCACCATCGGCCACGTTGACCACGGTAAGACCACTCTGACCGCTGCAATCTGCACCACCCTCGCCGCTAAGGGCCTGGCTGCTGCAAAGCGTTTCGACGA
>NZ_QGDU01000064.1 GCF_003149045.1 Fibrobacter sp. UWR4
TGTAGATGTAAAGATAGCCTACGAATGGGAATCGGAATCGAGAGAATCATCTAGCAAGGCTGCCTAAATGCTTCCACACATGTTGATGATGCCTCAAAAAAAGCCTCATTAACACTCCTATACTATGGATATAGGACAATACCATGAAATTTTTTATTTGAACCTGCAAAGTGGTCCTTTGTAATCATCCGCAAGTCTTATACAAACGCAGACTCCATAATCGAGGCTTTTGACAACTTTATCAAACTAGCCAATGAGGCTGAAGACTAGCGTTTCGCGTTAGGGATAGTTACCCGTATGGGCCGAGACTTTAGGCTCGGTGAGCGAAGCGAGTATAGCCCGACCCCGGCGGCGGTTCTGTTGAGCTGGTCCCGGGAGCCGGGGGAACGCCCAAAAGTTGAGAGCAACCCGGATAGCCACGCAGCGAGCCAAGCGAACATAAACTTGTTTATTTTCATTTGGCGAGCCAGGGGATAGAGGCGAAGCCTCCAACCGTTTCTACGGACTACGATACATCCGACAAGCTGTACTTTGAACCGCTGACTCTCGAAGATGTCATGGGCATCTACGAACGCGAAAACTGCTACGGCGTTATCGTTCAGTTCGGTGGCCAGACTCCGCTTAACTTGGCAATGCGCCTGAAGAAGGCCGGCGCCAATGTGGTGGGTACAAGCCCCGAGGATATCGACCTTGCCGAAGACCGCGACTTCTTCAAGCAGCTGGTTGACAAGGTGGGCATCAAGCAGGCCGCCTCCGGCATTGCTCATAACGTTGAAGAAGCTCTCGCCATTGTCGAAGAGATCGGCTACCCCGTTCTCGTGCGCCCCAGCTTCGTGCTGGGCGGCCGCGGCATGGTGATTGTCTATAAGGAAAAGTACCTCCGCAAGTTCGTGGAAGAAGCCGCAGCCATCGGCGAAGGCAAGCCCATCCTTATCGACCGCTTCCTGGAAGACGCAACCGAACTTGACGTGGACTGCATCAGCGACGGCAAGACCACCGTTGTGGGCGCCATCATGGAACACGTGGAACCCGCAGGTATCCACTCCGGTGACTCCGCAAGCGTTATCCCGCCCATGACCCTCAGCAAGGACCTGCAGGAAAAAGTCCGCGGCTACGCCAAGGAATTCGCAAAGGAACTCCACGTGGTTGGCCTCATGAACATGCAGCTCGCCGTCAAGGATGGCGAACTCTACATGATCGAAGTGAACCCCCGCGCCTCCCGCACCGTGCCCTTCGTCTCCAAGTCCATCGGCGTGCCTCTGGCAAGCTACGCAAGCCGCTGCATGCTGGGCGAAACTCTCGAAGAAATCGGCTTCACCGAAGAAGTCCATGTTCCGTACGTGAGCGTGAAGGAAGCAGTGTTCCCCTTCGTGAAGTTCCCGGGCGTCGACGTGACCCTTTCTCCGGAAATGAAGTCCACCGGCGAAGTCATGAGCCTGGATCGCGACCGCGGCCTAGCCTACCTCAAGAGCCAGCTGGCCTCCGGCAACCGCATTCCGGGCCAGGGCAACATCTTCGTCTCCCTCAAGGACGAGGACAAGGCCCGCGCAGTGCCCCTGATCCGTCAGCTGGTGGAACTGGGCTACGGCCTCTACGCCACCCGCGGCACCTCCACCATGCTCTACAACGAAGGCATCAAGACCCGCGCCGTATTCCGCATTTCCCGCGGCCGCCCGAACCTGCTGGACCTCATCCACGACAAGGAAGTCCAGTGGATCGTGAACACCAGCGACATCCTTTAAAGCGAGGAAAACGAGAACGTTAGCGTTCTCACTTGACGAGCTATTGGATGGCATTCCATGCAAACCGGCGCCGAAGCCATGGTCGATGAAAGCAACGAAGCGAGTCAAGCGAGAATAAGCTCGCTTATTCTCATTTGACGAACGAGGCGATTGCGACAAAGTCGCAAATCCAGATGCGCAGCAAGGCAGTGGTCAGCGGCGTGCCTATCACCACCACCATCGCCGCCCTCACCTCCACCGTTGAAGGCCTCATGGACAAGCACGACTACGGCCGCTTCGAAGTCTGCAGCCTGCAGGAGTATCATCGTCACATCGTGAAGTAAGAGGATGTCATCCCGGACTTGTTCCGGGATCTCCTTTCACTAAAGTGTCATCCTGAGCGAAGCGAAGGATCCAGGGCGTTGCCCTTACGGGCCGGCCCCTTGCGCTATAAAAAGACCGAACTGGAAAAATCCAGTTCGGTCTTTTTGTCGTTCAGCCGCTTCGCGTCCGACCCCATACGGGCTGCGGGGCCTAACGCGAAAGCATTATCAGAACTTCACATCCCTAAGGGAAATCTTGCGCAGCCGGATTCGTGTCGAAGTATTCCCCACAAAAATTTTCCAGTAGTTGACTTCCGCCCAGAAGGTTTCCGCCAAATCGAAGCGCCAGTAACTTAGGGATTTCTTGCGCTTGCCAAACCACCAGTAAAGCCATTTGAGGCGACCGCCATCTGTATGGCGACCAAAGTTTCCGCCCTTCAGAATTTCCCGCAGGAGCCACCGCCCGCGGAATTCGTCGGGCTTACAGAGCATAAAACCATCATCAAGGCCAAACGATTCTCGAAGCAGCCACATGAGGGCCCCCGCAATTTTCCGCAGTCCAAAACGGTCCAGGTTCGCCATCAGCTCGCGGCGATCGCTTTCGCTGGAATGCCTAAGCAACACGTAATAATCTACAACCTGCCGGAGCCCTACTCCGCTGCGTATAAAATGGCGATAGATGTGCGACAGCTGCATGGCCAACGCAAACTTCGTGGAATGGGCGCAGAAACCTTCGGGAACCTCCACCGAGTTCAGGATTTCCCTGTCCAGATACTTCAGCAGCCGCCTTGTCGTAAACGGATTGTAGTTGCCCGAAGACGTACGGAAATGAACTTCCACATCAATTCCACGGTCATTTTTCATGTGGGTGTGGTGCGGCGAAGCCTTCAGCGATTCCTGCATTCCAGTTTCCCGCAGCAAACCCACGACGCTCTTTTTCCCGCCGGAAACCCAGATGTCGATGTCGCCCGGCTGCCGGCAAAGCGGATTCGGGTAAAGGCGGGCATTGGCCTGCCCCTTCAAAACGGCACAACTTCTGCCATGCCCCTTGAAAAACTCCGTGAGCTTTGCGGCTTCCACATTCAAAATCTTGTTCAGGCCACTAAAGGATTCCGCCTCGCTGGCCCACTGGAACATCAGTTCCATGGGAGGACGCAGTTCCTGGGGCAACTTCATCACCCCGTCAAACGCAAGCCCCAGAAGAGTCTGCCGGTCCGCCTCGTTGTAAATGCGTTCCCACTCTTCCGCAGACAGCCGCGGAAAACCATTACACAAAGCATCGGCATTTCCTTCACTCAGGGAGAGCTGTAACAGTTTGAACAGGTTAGAAATCATCAGGTTAAAGGACTTACGCCCTTTCAAGTTCTTCAACAAACTCTTTCAACGTTTTTAATGCAACCACAGGAAAATCAATGTCATTCAAAACCTTGAAATGACTATCGTTTGAAACGATATATTCAGCCTGTCCACAAATCGCGCAATCCACAAACTTGTTGTCATCAGGATCAACCTTAATCAACTCAAAATGCCAACTCGGTTCCACACGCACCAAATTTTTACGGTTTGTCAAAGCTTCAACAACAAGATGTGCCATGCGAGGGGAAGCGTGTTCAGACAAGATTTCCTCGTACTCAAGCAAAATCTCTGTCGACACACATAATTCAATTGAATTACCTAAAAAATCGGTCCATACTTTATGGTACGGACTTCGCGATGGCAAAGCCATCAAGAGGCAATTCGTATCAAGACAAATTCGACGCACTACAAGGCCTTATACGGAGTTCGCCAATGTTCTTTTCCGATACGCTCAATCGCATCGGCATCCAAAGTGCCATCATCCCACAAGCGATCGGCCTCTTCCTGCACCTTTTGGGCATAATATGCGGCAAGAACATCCTTTAATTCAAGGAGTTCTAAATCAGACTTGCAAAATCTGAACATATCTAAAAGATGCAACTGAACTGGATTTAAGGTTTCTGATACCGGCATAAAAAGCCTCCTTCCCTGAATATAAATAAAAACGCCCCTACAGACAAGAGTAAAGCCCCTTCGCAGGGGCTTTTATAGTTCACCGAAATAACGGAAGGTATTTAAACGTTCTTACAATCAACGGAATCAGGCATACCGTTATAGGAAATTCCTCCATGGTAATAACCATCGCTGCTGCTTCCCGACAACAAGCTAGCACGGGCCTTGAGCTTGATTTCCTTCATTTTCGGAGTCTTGTATTCTTTCTTCTGCATATTATTTCCTCTATTTTCCGATTATTATAACATCCAACGATCCCGGCAAATCATCAATCGGATCCTGAGAGCCGCTACCCTGGAGCAGGCTTGTGCGGGCCTTCAGCTTGACGATTTTCATTTCCGGCTTGACATAGCCGCACTTCGGCTTACTTGACAATGACTTTCTTTCCATTATTGTAGTAGGATCCTTTGACGGTGGGCTTTTTGTTGCCGAGGTAACGGCCGTTCAGGTCGAACCAGCGATTTTCTGCGGAGCGGAACTCACCGGTGCGGGTGTTGATGGTCCCGATGACGGTTGTACCCTCTTCGCCCCTGACGACCACATCCAGGGATTCAGGGAGTTCATCGATACTTGCGACGGCTGGAGCCGCCTTGAACAGTGCGGGAGCCATACTGCGAGATTCTCCAGAGTTACCCCCTGCATAATACAGGTAGGCGCGCATGGGATATGCGTAGGCGTTGCTTCCAAGCATTACAAACTGTCCGATACGTGCACCATCACGTTCCTCAGCAGCAAAACCGTATGACCTGCCAATATCACGATCACCTTCGTTCCAGACCTTGAAATCGTATGTGCCCACAAACTGCCAAATACCATCCTCGCTGGACATCGGACGTACACTGTTTAAATCAAATACCACACCGTTTTCCACAATTAGGCCGCCCACATCTTCTTTGGCAACAACAATGTAGGGGGTATTCGCATAAATGTGTCCATCACCTTCTTTGTCAACTTCGTCGAAGACAACCTTCTTCCAGACGCCGTTTTCCTTTACAACACCCTTGAACGAATAGAAGGTGAATCCGGGAACATTGTCTATATGCGTACCAAAGGGCAGCACGATGGTGGAAGGCTTTTCCGCCACAAATTCACGATTGAGAGTCACATCTCCAGTAATCTCGACGGCATCAAGATCGGCATCAATTTTTTTACTGGACTTTCCGTCGATAATTGCCCAAGAGCCATCCGCAGCGATAGTGGCAGAGCCGAAACCGATACGGGTTTTACCGTAGATTGGACGATATGTCTTAGCACCAGTCACATCCTGAATTTCAGGACTCCAGCCAGCAAAGGTGTAGGCATACATTTCATCGTCAGCCTTTTCTGGATTTTCTGGTGGCAAGTCAACGCCTTCAGCCGGAGTGCCATACTCGTATTCACGAGAGATGATTTCGTCACCCTCATCATCTACGAAGGTGACCTTGAACTTTGCAAGTTCCACAGTAACGAGAATTGGCTCTGGGGGAACATATTTTTCCCAGTTTTCACCTTCCTCAACCATGTAGTACACGAGATAGTCGCCGGTTTTATCTACACAGGGGATGGTTTCCGAGAACGATTCTTCTTCGAGTGTTCTGTAGAGCAGTTTGCCAAAGTTCGTGGTGCCGGGGTTGACGAGGGCAAGGCACTTTCCTGCATAACCCTCTTCGTTGGGAGTCGGGTTGGAAATCACCTCAGGAGTACCCTTTGTGATATTGAAGGTCTTGGAGACGGTTCCTAAACCTTCGTAATCACCCTTGAATGTAACCGTAACAGTTGCAGAAGAGCCAACATTTACATTGTTGGAGTAGGAATACTCATAATCAACACCTTCTGTGAAATTAAGAGAACCTAATGAAACCGTTGGCTTTGGTGTAATTGCTTCGCCTGTATATGTCTGATCCTCGACATCAAAAGCAGGGATTCCTGTATATATGATTTTACGTTCTCCATTTTCAATAATGCCGAAATAATCATTTTTACTTGCAGACACATCAATATCATCGTGCATATAGGTAACATCCTTACTAATGCTTGACGCATCAACTACAACAATATCATCGTAGATTGTAATTTCGCCAACTTCATTTGTGCAGCCAGGATAAGCATCTCCTGTTCCTATGCCGTTAGCAACTTTATCTCCATTCGGGGCTTTACCGTCAATAGCCTTTACAGTTCCTCCTTTGATGGTGATATTACCAAGAGTTACTTTCCTGTCACTACCTTGCAATATACCAGTACCAATACCTGCGCCATAGCTACCACCCTGGGCGGTGATATTTCCGCCTTCAATAACAACATCCCCACCAACAACATCATAATCAAGATTCCAAGCACGACTTAAACCAATACCCGCTGATTGGCTATAACCCGTTGCCGTCAAAGAACCGTTACCCTTAATCGTAAGGGTTGTTCCTTCACCACCAACCTGGATACCAGCCATATTCGTTGCGCCCTTCACAGTATTTTCTCTTTCAAGAATAATCGTAGCAGAACCGTCGCAGACAATGCCGCCGTTAATTATCGCACCAGAAAGGGTTATTGTTGCACCATCGGCAATATGAACCGTATAGCTAGTTGAGCCCGACAAAACATCTCCATTGATAGCAGCGAATGCACCTGGTGCCCGAGTCAAATCAATGATTTCATCACGTTGCACGTCAGCTGTAATCGTAATGTCCGAACCATCCACAACGACACTATACACACCATCTGTTGCTGTCAATGTATTAACACCATCCGACACATTTGATGCAGAATATGGGAAACTCGGTTTGAACTCAACCTTCGTCCCTGTCATATACGTTCCGTTACCATCAGCAGCAATTGACGAACCAATGATTTTCATACCGGTAGGCAGGGAGATGGAGTACGTCTGTAAAACATCTGCAGTTACAGTTACATCACCTTCAGGCATTACAAACGTGTACTTGCCATCGCCAGCACCTGTCAGTTCAAGGTTGTTTGTTCCGTCACTTACCGTTAAAGAAGATTCATTGGCCGCAGTGCCCAAAGTCAACGTGACCAATTCGCCTGCATATGCATACGCGACAGAGCCTACGCTAGCTTTCGCAACATCAGCTATCGTAACCAAGTGATTCTTTGCAATAGAACGAATTTCTCTTCCACCGCCTTTTTCTACATCATAGAATACAGCATCTTTTTCATCGCCTTCGACTGCGCTACTACCGCTGTAGAATGTGACCGCACTTGAACTTGCCAGTCCTTTTCCATCGTCCTTACTTGTAACAATTATCTTCTTCACACCATCGTAGATATTGATATTTCCGCAAGTGGGGTTACCGTAGCTAGTGGTCGCCATTCCTATTCCCTTGGCTTGTATAACACCACCTTTTATATCTATGACACTAGCGCTTCCATAACGACCACCTCCAATTCCTGCGCCATATCCATATCCATAATAATTGTCTTTTGCATCAATCACGCCATCATTAATGGTGATTGTTCCTACCGTTCCTTTATATCCAGATCCAATTCCTGCGCCATCATAACCTATAGCAGTGATATTTCCGCCATTAATGGTAATTTCTCCTGCTTTTGAACCTTTGCTGCCGCCAATACCCGCGTTGTATCGCGATTCTGCTGTAGCGATGAGTTTGCCCATTGTCGCTTCATCCGTCGACTGGGCAAATATTTTAAAATCAGGCTCTTCATCAACATGTGTGGGTGGCTTCGCCACCCTTTTTTGTTGACTTTCGCCTAAATTAAACAAAAAATGGGCTATTTTCTAAAATTTAAT
>NZ_QGDU01000065.1 GCF_003149045.1 Fibrobacter sp. UWR4
GAACAATCGGCCGAGAAAACGACTTGGATTTCTCACCCCATTAGAGTATATTTCTAGGCAAGTTAAACAAATTTACTTGGCGACTTAAATTCGCCAATAGAAAAAATAAAATCTTTAGGTTGGAATGTTAAGGGTGATATGAAGGATAAGATATTAACTTGCATTTCACATTTGTTTCAAGAAAAAAAATCTAAATGACTAAAAATTTCGACCTATTCCTTTATACTTGCGATTACGAGTACATCGTAATATTCTTGGTTATTTTAATTCTTTTCATTATTGGACTAAAAAAGAAAGATCTGAAATCAGAGAATCGATTTACATTTTCACTAGACAAGAACATTTCCTCCGCATTAAAGGGCATTTCATGTCTAATGATTTTACTAGGTCATTTTGCCCAAATGCAATTGGATTACACAATAGGCGATCCAAAATCTTTAAACTCTATAGTTTCTTGGACATTACCAAATATTGCGTTAGCTTGGTTCATGTTTATTTCAGGATATGGCCTAACAAAAAAAAATCAAGACCCAAATAGTCTCAAAAAAGAGTGCCTGTCTAGAAATCTTAAGGTTTTTCTACCAATGATTGCAACCTTTTGCATTTCACTGATTTTGTACGTAATTCTCCCAATCAAATTCAACAACCAAGAAATCTCTTTTTACCATATTCCTGACGAAGCTGTCCTAATAAAGCGGTTCTGCATCACAGACATTCCTTACATTTTACTCGGCTCTATTAGGTGGTACTGGTACGTTTGGTGTATCATAATATTCTATACAATTTATTACACATCGATTTACATATCCACTCATATTTTCAGTGGAAAAAAAGCTTCCTGGACGCTACTTTTTTTGCTAGTTCTATACTATATAGCAGCATTCAACATTCTCGGCCAATCCCTCGCCCACTACTACCGTTTAACCTGGGCGTTCTTTCTCGGTCATATATTCGCTCAATGGAGAAACCTGCCAATATGCCCGAAATGGGCAATGATACTGATATCTTTAAGTTCATTCATATTCGAAAATTCTCATATGATAATTAGTTTTGTATTAGCAGTAGCGTCCCTTGCTCTCTGCTCAGCAATAAACAAACATTTTGACTTTAAAGGAAAACACTTGCTATTCCTAGGATCGATCAGCTATTTCTACTATTTGTGTCATCGACGAATTTCATGGATCATCCTTTGTTACCTCGGTATTCATGACGTTCTGTGTTGGACAGTTTTTTCAATAGTCACAGCTTGGTTGATTTACATTGTATACAACAAAACCGTAAAAAAATTTCTTTAACATTTTTAGGAAGATAATGAAACCTTGTATTTTTGAAATAAACTTCAGCAATGTCGGAAGCACAGGCGGTATAATGCTACAAATAGCTGATACCGCACAAAAACAAGGTTACAACGTCACAAATTGTTGTCCCGACAGCAGAACGAACCGTTTGAAAAAACGTTCTGATACATGGCTTATGGGCAATCGAATATCTAGAAATATTCATGTTTGTTTCAGAAAAATATTTGGATTAACAGGATTATTTTCATTCTGCGCTACTCTAAAACTAATAAGAAAAATGAAGTTGCAAAAGTGTTCTTTGGTACACTTACATAACATACACGGAGACTTTCTAAACCTACCGCTTCTATTTCGATATATCAAAAGCAACAACATTCCCGTTATTTGGACACTTCATGACTGCTGGGCATTTACCGGTCGATGCCCGTACTTTGAATTGACTAAATGTCAAAAATGGAAAACAGGATGTAACAAATGTCCTTATTCAAAGAACTTGTATCCAGAATCAAAAATTGATGCAACACACTTTATGTGGAAAAAAAAGAAAAAATGGTTTACAGGATTAAAAAACTGCACCATTGTGACACCATCGGAATGGCTCGCCTCTCTAGTAAAAAAATCATTTTTGCGAGATTATTCAGTAAAGGTTATAAACAACGGAATTGATCTAAATATATTCAAGCCTGTAGAGTCCGATTTCCGTTTAAAGCATCGTTTATTAGAAAAAAAAATCATTTTGGGAGTAGCATTTGGATGGGGTTATCGTAAAGGACTTGATGTATTCATAGAACTTTCCAAGCGCCTACCTAAAGAGTACCAAATTATTTTGGTAGGAACAAATCCTGATTTGGACAACATTCTTCCAAAAAACATTCTTTCAATAAATAGAACACACAATCGTGAGGAGCTTGCAGACATATATTCAGCCGCAGACGTCCTTGTAAATCCTACGAGAGAAGAAAATTATCCTACCGTAAATATGGAAAGCATTGCCTGCGGTACTCCCGTAATAACATTTAAAACCGGAGGAAGTCCAGAAATTGTTGACGAAAAATCCGGATCAGTAGTAAATTATAACGATATAGATTCTTTAGAAAAAGAAATCATTCGAATTTGCACAACAAACCCATATACAAAAGAGAAGTGTTTAAGCCGAGCGAACTCTTTTGATATGAAATCAAGATTTGAAGAATATATTAACTTGTACAACGATGTACTAAAAATTGATTGACGCCATGTACTGTCTTAAAAAGAATACTGTATTAGACCACGTAGCTGTGTTTTTCATTCTCTGGACATCAGGTTCAGTATCCGGATTCATGCTAAACGCATCTATACTTGTACCTTTATTTTTGATTTTTTCCGTGTATTATTTTTTTAGCAGAAAGCGAAAATTTGAAAAGAACGCATTCGTTGCGTACTTGTTTTACATCATCATCCTTCTAGCAAGCTATTTTTTTGTAGGAAAAACACATTCACCTAGTGACATGAACATTTTCTCTGTTTACTTAATGTTAGCAACAGGAGCTTTACTCACATTTCAATCAATAAATTTCGAATCCCTTAAGCATGCATTTCTAAACGTGGTCACGGTCATCGCCACAACTGGACTTGCTTTATTTTTATTACATTCATTAGATCTACTACCAACAGTTCATGTCTACAAGCACGGATCCTCTATTCCGTACATGATGTTTGCATTCAACAACTTCGGATGGTTCAACTCATTCAATCGCTTGGCAGGTCCTTATTGGGAACCAGGAGCATTTCAAATAATACTGAACTACACATTGCTGATTTTTTTTGAAGATTTATCCAAACTGAGACTTGCCAAAAATGATGCTTTAAAATTATTGATTATCGTATTTGCTGTTATTATGACAAAATCAACTACAGGATATATTTTTCTTGCCATCTTTTCAATTTTTGTGATTTTCAATTCAAAAATGACAAAAAAAAATGTCGTACGTTTTTTAGGCATCGGACTTGCAATTGTTTTTTCATGTTTTGCAATTTTTTCATCTGACACAATCCAAAAAAAATTTGACCAAAAAGGAGAAAAGGGGTCATCTTACGAAATAAGACAAGCAGACAATTTAGCAATGCTACAAATGACAATTGAACGTCCATTCGTTGGCTATGGCATTGTTTCCAATGAATTTAGGCAAAGAGGAAAAGTTTTAGGAAACGTGACGTCAAGTAACGGACCACTTGCAATCACTTCTCAAATTGGAATACCCTTTTTTCTTCTATTACTATTTTTCAACCATAAAGCGCTAAAACAGTTGCACTACAAAAGAGCGAAACTCTTATTATTCATGATTATTTTATTAAACTCGTCCGAAGTTTTTTTCTATTTCCCTCTTTTCTTCATTTTTATTTTCATTAACAAAACTCACAATGAGGTAGAAAAATGAAAATTATGATTTTTGAAACTGTAATTTCAGGGCATGTTTTAGAATGGATTCACCATATTTACGAATACGCATCGAAAGAAAAAAATGAATATGTTTTTGTATTGCCACCAACTTTTAAAGATGAACAATCTCGCCTTACCTGGAGTCATGCAAACAACATTGAATTCGCATATTTATCTGATATTGAAGTGGTAAAATGTACAAAGGGAGGTCTGTTAAAAACAGCATATGAAGCCTCTCGAATTATACAGAATTACGTCAAATTATTTCGTGCCGACGAATTGTTTTTGATTTTTTTGATGAAAACAATCCCTTTTTTACCCTTTTTTTTACCTTCTAACGTAAAAGTTTCTGGTGTACTGTATCGAATTTATCTATACGATTCAACAAAAGCTGGCTTTAGACTTTTTCTAGAAAAAATCCGTTATTGGATTTTGGCAAAATCAAAAACAATAAAGAACGTTTTCGTGCTGAATGATGAAAACGTTCCTTCAAAGTTCAATCACAAATATAGGACAAATAAATTTATATACTTACCCGATCCGTTACCTCAAATTGATGGACCATTTTATGATCTTCGCAATGAATTGGGGATTCCATCCTTGAATAAAATTTTTTTTCAATTTGGGACGATTGATAAAAGAAAAAACTCTTTAACAATTTTAGAAGCGTGTTTATTAATGTCCGAAGAGGAATGCTCTGATAAAACATTGATTTTTTCCGGACGTTTCGATCCAACAATTAAAGATGAATTTTGTCGATTGGTAAGTTTATTAAGAAATAAGATGCAAGTGATTATTCTCGAAGGCTTCATCTCTTACCAACAGCTGAATAACCTATGCTTTACAACAGACTACATAATGACTTTGTATGATAATGTTTGCCAAAGTTCAGGAACAATTGGATATAGTGCATTTTTTGGTAAATGTGTGATAGGCCCATCAAACGGCTTATTAGGTGATTTGATAATTAAGAATAAATTAGGTGTTGTAATAAACCAAATCACTCCTGAAACAGTAAAGCAAGTCATGCTTAGTCCAATAGAAAAGCAACAAACCACATATATATCTTCACATTCTGTTGATGATTTTTGTAAGGTGTTATTCAAATGAAAAACATATTAGTCCTATCTAAAATATATCCTGCAGATGATTTGAAATATGGCGATACAAAAGTTGTTCATTATTTCGCAAAAGAATGGCAAAATTTGGGATACAACGTAAAAGTCATCCACAATTTGGTTTTGTTTCCAAAAATAATTCTAGCTTTCGCTTACAAATTTCAGAAAATACTCGCATCTAAATTCGGTGCCGTAGTACCTTTTTTCTTCGACAAAAAGGTTCGAAATTATTTAGTTGATGGTGTTGACGTTTGTCGCATTCCTATTATGAAATTTATACCCCATGGAATGTTTTCAAAGAGAAGAACCCGTAAACAATTCGAAACTATATTACAAGAATTAGAAAAAGATGGTTTTATCCCAGACATTGTTGTTGGCCATTGGTGGAGTCCTCAGCTAGAGCTGTTGTCAATGTTGAAAAAAAAATATTCTTGTAAAACATGTATGGTTGTCCATAACATAGATTCCCGAAAAAAATCAAAACCATACCTGCAATATTTTAAAGATATAGATATTTGGGGTATGCGTTCAAAAACTATACAGAAGGAGTTCATCAAGATCTTTGGATCGGATTATAAAACTTTTTTATGTTTTTCAGGAGTACCTGTCCAATATGTTTGCGGAAATACTCATACCAATTTTAATCGTAAACCATTAGCTATAACTTTTGTTGGAAACCTAATTGAAAGAAAACATCCACTGGAAATTTTAAAAGCAGTAGCAACTTTGCCCGAACCAACAGTTTCCTCCATTACATTCATTGGTGATGGAGCGGAAAGAAAAAGGTTACATGATTTCGCTGTGGAAAACAATCTGCTAGAAAAAACACACTTTTTAGGACGAATCTCTAGAGACAATGTTTCTGAAGAACTAAAAAAGGCAGACGTTTTTGTCATGATTAGCGAGGAAGAAGCTTTTGGCTTGGTTTATCTTGAAGCTATGGGAGCAGGTTGTTTGACGATAGCTTCAAAAAATGAGGGCATGGACGGAATCATTATCCACAACGAAAATGGTTTTTTAAGCAAAGCAGGAGATAGCAAAGATCTTGCCAAGATTTTATGCGAAATATATGAGATGAGTTGTGAAGAAAAAAAGCGAATTTCAGACAACGCTGTTAAAAGCGCTCTAGACAACACAGATTTTTTGGCGGCACAACGATATATAAACCAAGTGGAGAGCTAATGTCTTTGAAAATAACTCTTATAACATCTTGCTTTAACAGAGAAAAGACAATTGCCGGAGCAATAAGATCTGTTCTTAGTCAAGACTATGACAACATTGAGTATATCATTGTTGATGGCAAATCAAGGGATTCCTCCTTTGAAGTGATAAAGGAGGCTGTCAAGGATAACCCTCATAACTTTGAAATCAAAATTGTTTCCGAACCTGATCATGGTATGTATGAAGCCATCAACAAAGGTATCCGCATGGCTACTGGTGATGTAATTGGATTGGTTCACTCTGATGATTTCCTGTATGACAATAATGTTGTTTCTCAAATTGTCAAACGATTTGATGAAACTTCAGCTGATTTTGTTTATGGGGATGGAATTTTTGTCCAAGAAAACAATACTAGTAAAATTGTCCGTAGATGGATAAGTGGATGGTATGCTCGATTTAAGGTTCGGTTAGGCTGGTTGCCGTTACATCCTACTTGTTACATCAAACGTGAAATGATGGACCATGAAGGTCTGTATGATGAGTCTTATCGCATTGCTGCGGATACAGATTTGTTAGTTCGTTATTTATATTACGGATTTGGGTATGATCAGCAAGGAAATAAAAGAAAACTAAAAGTTGCATATCTTCGCCGTTTTGTTGTAAAAATGCGAATGGGTGGATTGTCCACGGATCCCCTAAAGCGTAAGCAAATGTGGAATGAGGACATACGAGTTTACCGAGGTCATGGTTTTTTTCCGGCCATTTTGATAAAAATTTTAAAAATGACATGGAAAGTTCCTCAGTTCGTAATGGCAAAAATAAAAGGTGTATAGAATTGATCAGGTTGTGAAGAAACGCTATGATTATATTACGCTTTTGAAGTTTGTTGCCATTTTGATGATAACAAACTCCCATTCTAAATGGATGTATCCCGATAGCTTGTCTTCTTTGGCTTGCGGAGGGGCCCCCTTCCTCAGGTCAAAATGTCCGCTTTTCAACTCCTAAATTCGGGGTGGAAAGGGGATTTTCATGTCCAAAAAAACTACCGATACAACCCTCAGGGATTCCTTTCTTGAACGCATAAAGAAGCCGGTGAATATACCGGAGCAAAGTACACCGTGAAACCGGAGTAATGGAAACCGGCGTACCGGTCAAACGGAAACCGCGTCCCTGAAAATGCAGTTGACTCACATTTTGTGATTTGCTTTTGGCTGGATAAGACCTGCATCTCGCATTCGCATATACATGCCGCCTTTGGATATGCTTGTTTGCGAATGGCTCGCGCGAACAAGATTAAGAATCACGCGCGGTCCCAACATTCTGAATTGAGCAAAAAAATAGAACTATCAAAATGGTTTCCTTGAAATCGGTATTGCAGTTTCCTCCATTCCGGACTAGCGGTTTTTTCTGGCCGGAATATTCAGCCGGGATGCCCTTCGGTCAAGACCATCGCCGAGGAAATGGGATTGCCAAAAGCTACATTGTATTCATGGATTGCCGCTGAATGGCAACGCAACCGCCAAGGCATCACTATGAATAGAAGAATTCCACCAAAAATTCTTTGTTCATTGTAACGGTATTCAGGTTTTGTTTTTACACCCGCAAAGATTCCGAGATAACGGTTTGCTGTATTTTCTACGATAGATTCTATTTTCTGTGGAAGTCGTCTTCCACGCGGATGATATCGTCTTCGCCAGTGTATTCGCCCACCTGGATTTCAACGATGACCAGCGGGAGGCGACCCTCGTTCT
>NZ_QGDU01000066.1 GCF_003149045.1 Fibrobacter sp. UWR4
AATGGCGTGACGGAGACCCGCCTTTACCTCGGCGGCCTCGAGATCTGGCGCAAGACCGTGAACGGAGCGCTCGAGACCGAGCGCGAGACATTGCACATAATGGACGGGCAGAGGCGCATGGCCCTGGTGGAAACGCTGACCGTCGAGAACGGGAACAAGGTCTTGAATCCCGCCCCCGTGCAACGCTACCAGCTCGACAACCATCTTGGCTCCGCGTCTCTCGAACTCGACGCATCCGCGAACATCATCAGCTACGAGGAATACTACCCCTACGGCGACACAAGCTACCGTGCCGGACGCAACGCGAGCGAAGTTCGCCAGAAACGCTACCGCTACACCGGCAAGGAGAAGGACGAAGAAAGCGGCCTTTACTACCACGGGGCCCGCTATTACGCCTGCTGGCTGGGACGCTGGACCGCCGCCGACCCCATAGGCATCGGCGACGGGTTGAACGTGTACATGTACGTGCACGGAAACCCCCTAAGCGGCGTGGACCCGAGCGGAACAGGGACGGAGGATTCGAATTATAAGTATGAGGCTTATCCGAAGCCGGATGAAGTTGATAATCAGCCTATGGTTTTTCGTAATGGTGAAAATAAGGCGGAAAACGCTGTTTCAAACGAAAAAACAAAAAAGCAAATTCAGTCTGCAAAATCAGGGAATCAAGAAACGCCTGATGTTCTAGATTCTGTAAAGTATCATGATACCATAAAAAAAATGGAGCCAAAGTCAAAAAAGGAAATGATAATAAATTCTGAGGAGCCTAATGAAAAAATAAAACTTTTGCCTGCAGAAAATACAAATTCTGAACAACCTTTCAATGAAATTTCGATGTTCTCGCAAGTGGAAAAATACGAAAAGCAAATAAATAAAATTGCTCAAAATAAAAAAATTGATAGTGAACTCGTGAAAGCAATTATGCATATGGAAACAACTCATGGGTACTATGATGTTATTCCAAGTTTATTTAATTTGAATAAAAGTATTTTACCAATGAATATAAACGTAAAGTATTGGGGGGATGTTTTTGGCTCTCGCGAAGAATTGAAAAAACCAGAAAAAAATATTGAAGCGGGTGCTGAGATGATTGTGAGAATAAAGAAATTGTTGCCTGCAAATGCTTCTATAGAAGAAATTGCAACCTTATATAATAATATTAACGCAAAACGTATTTCTGATTATGGAATGAGGGTAAAAGCCATTTACGATAAAAAACTATGGGAGAACAGAAATGCAAATAAAAGAAAATAGTGAGTTGTCGACCATTGTTCTATACACTTTTTTTCAATCTATGGTGGTTGGAATTTTTATGGCGTATATAGCTTTAAATCACAATGCCCAGGGACAATTTGTTGATTTAGAATCGGGTGAGATTTATTATTTAAATTTAGCAATTGTTTTTGGGTCTTGGTTTGTTGGAAATTTGTTTTTTTGTTTAGCGATATTTGCTATTGTTTTCCTTACAAAAAAATTATGGAAACTTAAGTAATCAAGTTCTACAGCAAAACTCCAATTTTGGGTTGCAAATAATTATCCTATATTGATTCTATGCTTTGCGTTTCTTTACAGAGAAAGCTTCCCAAATTTCAGGAGGAACCTTCTGATTTAGAAACGCAGTTACTTGAGTTGGGTTTCCTTTGCGAAAATGAAAACGCAGTCGGGCAGACTACGGCGAACTTCGCCTACAACGCCCATGGCAGCATGGCCTCCATGCCGCACCTCTCCGCGATGGACTGGGACTTCGCCGAAAAACTGCGCCACATCACGCGTGGCACGACTGAGGCCTACTACAACTACGACGGCAACGGGATAAGGACTCGCAAGGTTGTAGTGAAAAATGGCGTGACGGAGACCCGCCTGTACCTCGGCGGGTTCGAGATCTGGCGCAAGACCGTGAACGGGACGCTCGAGACCGAGCGCGAGACCCTGCACGTCATGGACGACCAAAGGCGCATTGCAATAGTCGAAACCTTGACTGTGGAAAACGGGAACCGTGTCGCGGGCCCCGCGCCCGTTTTACGCTACCAGCTTGACAACCATCTCGGCTCGGCATCACTTGAACTCGACGCCTCCGCCAACATCATCAGCTATGAGGAATACTACCCCTACGGCGACACAAGCTACCGCGCCGGACGCAACGCGAGCGAAGTGAGCCGGAAGCGCTACCGCTATACGGGAAAAGAAAAGGACGAGGAAAGTTCCCTTTACTACTGCGAGCAGCGCTACTACGCCGCTCACATCTCACGGTGGGTATCTACTGACCCCACATGGCTTGAGGACGGCATCAACCTCTACGCCTACGTGCACGGGAACCCCGTAAGCGGCGTGGACCCGAGCGGAACGCAGACCGTTGATGAAATTTCACCGTTGCCTTCTGATTTTGATGAGAAAGCTCGCTCTAGTTATGAGGACTACGATGATGCTAAGGCAAGTAAGGTTCTGATTGATGCAATAAGGGCGAATGTGTCGTCTGAGTTGAGTGATGATGGAAAAAAAACGATTGAATCAATAATTGAGATGATTCAAAATGGATCGCTTGATAATGAAATATATAGAGAGGGAATTGAAGAAAAACCGGAACTTGGTTCTAAAGCAAAACCTACGAATTTGAAACATTTAGTGGGAAAAGACTTATATTATATTGCAAGAGCTCGAGATTATCAGATACGAAATAAAACAAATAAAATACCTGAATACTATATTGAATATGGAAATAAATACATGTTCAAATTTAAATATGAAACGAAAGATTTATTGTCTTCGCAGGGAAAGGATTGGTCCGATAAAACACTTAGATATTTACATCAATCTATGGAATCTGGACTTCAGAAATCTAAAGTAGACATGGAAAATGATTCTTGGAAATTAAAAAATTTTGCTTATGAAACTCATCCCAAAGCTTATATTGAAGCGGGTTTGTTTGATCTTCCAAAAGAAGATTGGTTTAGAATTATGAAAACCCCTGACTTTGCCGATTTATCGACGCCCTCTGGACTTGAACAAATAATTAAAGTGGGCCAGGAGTTTATAAAACAAAGGGTGCTTTCAAAATGAAATTGTGGGATAACGTATTAAAATTTTTAATTTCATTTTCGGTGTTTAATCTTTTAGGTTGTCTAGATGGTAAAAACATGCAAATAAAAGAAATAAAAGTTTTAGATTACAGAATAATTCCTTTGGATGTTTTTGTGAAAAATAAGGATTCTATTTCTGTATTGGGGTATAGATTTTCAGACCTAGATGGTTACGCTTTTGTTCCTGTGACATTAAATTCTAATGATGATGGAAAAACTTGGAATTTGAAAGTATTTCCTGATGCAAAAAATATGCCTCGATTTTTTAGGTATTCGAAGTATGTTTTTTTATATAATTATGAGAAAGAAGAAACATGGGCTTCTGTGTATATATCGGAGGATTCTGGGAATTCTTGGAACTTGTTTGGAGAACAGGATCTGCTTATTTGTGAAATACCAGTATTTGGCAATCTTGATGTCAAAAATCCTGAAGTTCATCAGATTAATAAAATCACAGCCGATGATTCTTGGTATGTAGAGGAAGAACCTTTATATACAAATTTTATAGTTCGTAAGGGAAATCCTGCTTTTACATCACAAGTTGGGCGTATAAATCGTTATGATGGGTCATCAACTATTATTGATGTGAAACAGGATGTTCATTCTACATTGATGTTTTATGATGAAGAAAATTATTGGATTTTAGGGAAAATATATCGTTCGGAACCTCGAAAAGCGAGCGTAGTTCTTCTTAAATCTAATGGAAATCATGTTGAAAAGATAGGTGAATGGCGTAATTTGTCAGGTTCTAAGCATGCCTCAGATTCGCCAAAAGCAATTTTGTTGACTGATGAAATAATTGCATTTGCCGTTACGGGGCCATTTTTGTCAGGTCCGACCGTATTAAGGTATAGCATAGATAAAGGCTCTCATTGGGAAGAAATAGAACTGCCTACATCAGAAACCGTACAACTTTCTTATGATGATATAAACAAAAAATTAGAAGTAGCGCTTGCCGACCAACTTTATTTTCGATATATTGAAATACCTATAGGGGATCAATGATATTTTTTGCCGTTAATATAAATCTATATTAACCATATGTCCTGCGCTTCGTTACAGAGAAAGTCCCGCAAATTTCAGGAGGAAGCTTCTGATTTAGAAACGCAGTTGTTTGAGTTAGGATTTCTCTGCGAGAACAGCGACGCAGCCGCCCCGGACTCGCTGCTGGAATCGGAAACGTTTACGACGGTTACCGCCTACGACGCGCTGAACCGAGCCACGAGCATCAGGACCCCGTGCAACCCATAAATAGCGTGCAAAACGAGTGTCGTATAAAAATGCTTACTTTTTTCTATGGTTGAGAGTTGCCGTGGACGGCGTTTTGCTACTATATCTAGCAGAAGATACGGAAAATTTTTTATAAATTTACAGCATGGAACCACTCAAAATAGACGAAATTGACAAGAATGAAATAGCCGATGAAAGCGGTCTTACTTTAGAATTGTTCTCGCCTGACTCGGCAGAAACGACCTCTGTTGAGAGTGAATTTGACAAGCCATTTAAGCCTAGAGACATAAAAATAGACGTTAAGCCTATTCCTATTGAACGGATTATAAACCGATTTAATAGGCGCGAAATTATCTTGAATCCGGATTTTCAAAGAAAAAGTGTTTGGGATATTAAACGCAAATGTCGCCTAATTGAGTCTCTAATGTTGAACATCCCTTTGCCAATCTTTTATGTGTCAGCGGATGAGAATGGTGTATGGTCGGTTGTTGATGGTCAACAGCGTCTTACGGCAATAAAGGAATTTATTGTAGATAAAAGCTACAAATTGACAGAGTTGGAGTTTTGGAAATCTTTAAATGGCAAAGGAATTGATGAACTTCCTGCGTTGCAGTATAATCAGATAATGGATTCTACATTTCAGTTCGTGATTATTTCTCCAAGTACTCCAGAAAGCGTGAGACGAAATATTTTCAAAAGAATTAATACTGGAGGTTTGCCTTTGTCATCTCAAGAAATCCGTCATGCTCTTTATCAGGGAAAGGGAACGGATTTGTTGAACGATCTGTCGCAGAGCGAAGCCTTTAAAAATGCTACGGGAAAATCAATAAAAAGCGAAAGAATGGGTGATAGAGAAATCATTCTCCGATTACTTGCTTTTTACATTCTAGGTAGGGAGAAATACCCTTCCAATTCCGATATGGATTCCTTTCTTTGTAAGGCTTTAAAACTTTTAAACGAAATGCCCAAACTTGATGAAATAAGAGATTTTTTCATCAAGGCTATGGAGCGGAGTTACATTCTTTTTGGTGATTATTCTTTTAGAGTTTCTTTAGGCAAGAATTATCGTACTCCAGTGAATAAATCGTTGTTCGAAACAATTGGCTATATTTTGATGAAGTGCAATGGTGACGATTTTGAAATGTTGAGACAGAAGAAAGATGTTCTTTCAGTAAAATTGATGGTTTTGTTTGGTGATGGCAATATACGTAATGCCTTGTCGCAAAATAGTTGGAAAATTACCAATGTCAATTTGCGGTTTAATAAATTTGAACAAACATTTAATGAGGTCTTGGCTGATGCTTGAATCTCTTGAATTGAAAAATTTTAAGTCGTTTCTCGATCAAAGGTTTGAATTTAAACCTTTGACTATTTTGGCTGGAATTAACGCTTCTGGAAAATCATCGGTGGTTGAAGCGATAAAATTCCTTTATGATGATAAATCGAAAGAGCCGATGCATTTTGACGATGAACCCTATGCTCTAGATGATATGAAAAGTAAGTTGACTAGGGACGAATGGTTCAGTGTGTCTGCTTTATGGAATGGGGAAAGCCTTCGTCTTAAGATCGATTTGTTGGATGAAAATCCGCCTCAAGTCGGTTTAAATCAAGTATTAGAACGAAATGATTTGCAATTGATTTCCGCGTCAAGAATAGGTCCTCAAGAATATTACAAATTGAATCCTTTATCCAAGGATGATTATCTTGATAAAAATGGTCAATTCATATTTGACTATATTCTAAAAAAGGATGAAAAGAATATAAAAATTGATGAAAAATTAAAATATGAAGATTCAGTTTCTTTTAAGGACAATGTTAGCGATTGGCTTCAAATAATTTCACCTAATTCAAATTTAAAACTTGATATAACGAAAGACCGAAAGCAGGTCAAACCTTATTACAATGACATAGAAGCTGTAGAAACGGGATTTGGTATTAGCTACTCGTTACCGATTATTGCGACACTGCTTGATTCTGATATAAAACTTTTAGTTGTTGACAGTCCAGAAGCTCATTTGCATCCTAAGGGACAGTCTGAACTCTGTAAGTTAATTGCTAGAGCTGTTGCTGCAGGGAAACAGGTTGTTTTGGAAACACATAGTGACCATATTATTGATGGAGTAAGGGTTGCTGTAAAGCAGGAACTGATAAATTGTGATGATGTGACAATTTACTTCCTAGAACGAGACGCGAATGAGCCTTCGAAGGCTACCAAAATTTCTGTTGATTCATATGGCAATTTATCTGAATGGCCAGAGGACTTTTTTGACCAGACTATTAAAGACGCGGGAGTTCTCCTTTAATGACTGTATTCTGCATAAATCCAGAATCGTTGATTATTTCTAATCAGGTCTACGCCTCCTCAATACAATCTTATTTGGATGAGACCCTTTCGTTACTTGCGAGAAAATGGTCAAATCATTCAAGGATGGGAGAACTGTCTATTTTTTTTGATGATGTTCATTGCTCTACCTTAGTATTTTTTAACCTTAAAGATTACTATAAAAATCTGGGCTTTAGGAAAAGAGATTTATTTAACGTTTTACTCCGTTCCTTTAAAAGCAAAGAGATTGATATCGCTTGTCAAACGCAGAATATGCAGGTGAAACATTTTGGTCAAGGTATACCATATGATAGAATGTTTGCATACATTTCTTTAAATGGATTCAATTCCCTTAGTTTGCCCATACAAAATTGGATGAAAAATCCGCAAATCACTTTCGTTCTTGTTCAAAACCAACAATGCAGCAATGGAAGTGTACCAAATTATTTTGTAGATCAGTCTAATATTGATAAGGTTGAACAATCTTTTTTGCCTTTCGAACTAAACGATACTGAAAAATTTGAAAAAACAAAGCATCAGTATCACGCAAAACCTGGACTAGCAGGTGTTCCTATTTACAGGCGTAAAAGTGATAATACGCTTTGGTACGAAGATCGCTTCCATGCCACGCATTTTGAAGTTTTTGATTCTAGAGGACAAGGGTATTTGGGGGAAGCTCCTAAAAATCAATGGGGTATTATAAATCCAGTTCCAAACGCAAACAAGCGCCCGATATTATAATTAGTTGTGTTCGCCAATTTGGAAAAGCTGCTGAACATGTTGGAAATGTGGTTCTGGTTATTTCCGCCGGCGAGTAGCATTCGCGTTAGGGATAGTGACCCCTTGGGGCCGAGACTCGCGAAGCGAGGCTTGGTTTTAACAGCGCTGCGGGCGGTCCGCAAGGACCGCACGATGTGCGTTAAAATATAGCCCGACCCACGCCAGTGGGGAACGCCCAAAAGAAATGTCAGGACTTTAACAAGAAGACCAAGGAAGAACTTCTCGACATGATGAAGAC
>NZ_QGDU01000067.1:2500-5299 GCF_003149045.1 Fibrobacter sp. UWR4
AAAGGTGAAAAGCACCCCGAGAGGGGAGTGAAAGAGCGCCTGAAACCGCGTGCATACATTCTGTCGGAGGGAGGATTCATCCTCCTGACGGCGTGCCTTTTGTTTAATGAGCCAGCGAGTTGCTCGTGTACGGCAAGGTTAAGGGCCTCAGGTCCGGAGCCGAAGCGAAAGCGAGTCTTAACTGGGCGACCAGTCGTACACGGCAGACACGAAGCCTTAGTGATCTACCCATGGCCAGGCTGAAGCGGAAGTAACATTCCGTGGAGGGCCGAACCGATATACATTGAAACGTGTCCGGATGAGCTGTGGGTAGGAGCGAAAGACCAATCAAACTGGGCGATAGCTTGTTCTCTCCGAAACATATTTAGGTATGGCGTCATGTCAGTTTCCCGGGGGTAGAGCACTGGATGGACTAGGGGGCACACCCGCTTACCAAACCCAATCAAACTCCGAATACCGGGAATACGGTGCATGGCAGACAGCCCGCGGGTGATAAGATCAGCGGACGAAAGGGAAACAACCCGGACCATCGACTAAGCGTCCCCAAGTATGTGCTAAGTGGTAAAGGATGTGGGGTTGCACAGACAGCCAGGAGGTTAGCTTAGAAGCAGCTACCCTTTAAAGAAAGCGTAATAGCTCACTGGTCAAGCGACCCCGCGCCGAAAATGATCGGGACTAAGCACATCACCGAAGTCATGGACTCAGCAATGAGTGGTAGGAGAGCGTTCCGTAGGCCTGGGAAGGCGCGTGGCGATGCGCGCTGGAGGTATCGGAAATGAGAATGCTGGCATGAGTATGCGAAAATGCGGGTGAAAAACCCGCACACCGTAAGTCCAAGGGTTCCCGGGCAAGGATAATCCCCCCGGGGTCAGTCGGGATCTAAGACGAGGCCGAGAGGCGTAGCCGATGACAAGCGGGCGAACATTCCCGCACCCCGTTAAGACGTTACTACCGAACGGTGACGCATGGGACAGCGCGTAGCTGCTGATGGATGCAGCGGATGGTGTGCAAGGCCTAGAGCCCCAGGCACCGGACCGACGGAAGGCTTCGGCCGGAAGTCGAGTCGCGTGGGCCCGTGCCAGGAAAAGCCGGCAAGGGAGTCGATACGGGCCCGTACCGTAAACCGACACAGGTGGACGAGGCGAATAGCCTAAGGTGCTCGAGACAACTCGGGAGAAGGAACTCGGCAAATTAACCCCGTAACTTCGGGATAAGGGGAGCCTCCGGCTGTCAGGATGGACAGTCCAAAGCGGCTGGAGGTCGCAGGGAAACGGCAGAAGCGACTGTTTACCAAAAACACAGGGCCATGCTAACACGCAAGTGGACGTATATGGTCTGACACGTGCCCGGTGCCGGAAGGTTAACAGGAGGGGTCAGCGCAAGCGAAGCCCTGAATCGAAGCCCCGGTAAACGGCGGCCGTAACTATAACGGTCCTAAGGTAGCGAAATTCCTTGTCGGGTAAGTTCCGACCTGCACGAATCGTGTAACGACTTCTGCACTGTCTCCTCCCGGGACTCGGCGAAATTGCAGTGCCGGTGAAGATGCCGGCAACCCGCACCTGGACGGAAAGACCCCATGAACCTTCACTGTATTTTGACATTGGTTTTAGGGTTGGCATGTGTAGGATAGGTGGGAGGCTTTGAAGCGGCGACGCCAGTCGTCGTGGAGCCGTCCTTGAAATACCACCCTTGCCCGCTTTGAGATCTAACCTAGTCCCGTCATCCGGGACAGGGACCGTGTCTGATGGTCAGTTTGACTGGGGCGGTCGCCTCCTAAAAGGTAACGGAGGCATCCAATGGTTCCCTCAGCGCGGTCGGCAATCGCGCGCAGAGCATAAAGGCATAAGGGAGCTTGACTGCGAGACGGACACGTCGAGCAGGTACGAAAGTAGGGCTTAGTGATCCCGCGGTACAGCGTGGAACGGCCGTTGCTCAATGGATAAAAGGTACTCTGGGGATAACAGGCTGATCTCCCCCAAGCGTTCATAGCGACGGGGAGGTTTGGCACCTCGATGTCGGCTCGTCGCATCCTGGGGCTGGAGAAGGTCCCAAGGGTTTGGCTGTTCGCCAATTAAAGCGGCACGCGAGCTGGGTTCAGAACGTCGTGAGACAGTTCGGTCCCTATCCGGTGTGGGCGTACGAGACTTGAGGGAAGCTGACCTTAGTACGAGAGGACCGGGTCGGACGTACCTCCGGTGTACCGGCTGTCGCGCCAGCGGCATTGCCGGGTAGCCGTGTACGGATCGGAGAAACGCTGAAGGCATCTAAGCGTGAAGCCGTTCCCAAGATCAGGTCTCGCGGGGGCAACCCCCTGAAGGGCCGTCGAAGACTACGACGTCGATAGGCCACAGGTGTAAGCGCGGCGACGCGTTGAGCCGAGTGGTACTAATAGCCCGTGAGAGCTTTTCCTTTCTTTCAACGATAGAGTTCGGTTGTTGCGTGAGCAGCCCGGATCCACTTTCAGGCGGTCAGCTGATTGCTGCTTGGCCTTGGACATGTTGCCTTTGAGAATGTTTCAGCGGTTATTGAGCAGGGGTCACACCCGTTCCCATTCCGAACACGGCAGTTAAGCCCTGCATCGCCGATGGTACCTGGCCTACGGGTCCGGGAGAGTAGGTCGCCGCTGGATTCACGGGCCCCTTGAGGAGTTAACCTCGAGGGGCCCTTTTCTTTTTGTATTTTCCCCATGGGCTTCGCGTTACGGCGTTGCTCGCCCCCTCGTGTACCGGAGTACACCACGGCGGCTCGCGCCTTGTCCCGCTCGTCCCTGGGAAAAATACGGTACGTCGGGCGTAATCG
>NZ_QGDU01000068.1 GCF_003149045.1 Fibrobacter sp. UWR4
GAACAATCGGCCGAGAAAACGACTTGGATTTCTCACCCCATTAGAGTATATTTCTAGGCAAGTTAAACAAATTTACTTGGCGACTTAAATTCGCCCTGTAAAAGAATCATCTTTCTTAAAATAGATATAAGAATTATCGTCAGATTCCACAACAAAGAAACCACCGCCCAACGACTCTGGTTTTTTCGAAAGGGGTACGACTTCCTTTAACCAGCTAACGCCATTCCACACAAATGCATACTTTGATGTATTCTCATGATACCAGTTATCACCAATAGTGATGTGTGTTTTGTCTGTAGATCCATCTAAATTTTCTTTACCGGTTCTCCCCCAAATACCATTACGCCTTTCAAATCGTTCTACTAAAGCGCCATGGTATGTTGAAGACCAATAGGTAACCCACGTGCTTTTCCATTTTACACGCCATCTACGAAACACCGGGTAATATATTTTCGCTTGATATTCGTGAACATAGGGCTCTCGAGCAATAAAGAAATCATTTCCAGAATGACCAGTCCATTGGGCTTCAACAAAGAAATCATAATCATCGCCGCTTACCAGATTTTCATTTTTATAGGGAGATTTCCAATATTCGCCATCATAATCAAACAAGCTCATTTCATCGTTATCGGCATGCTTAACAACAAAATACCGATTTCCAATAGCTTCAATAGTCGGCTCGGACTGAACACCATCCAACTCCCAGAACAGAGTACTATCAAAAGATCCTACAAAACCATTGTCAACCCATGTAAGAACCCCTGCATTGTGCCCCCACAATCCGCGGTCTTCGATTGCTCCCGCAATATATCCGTCGCCAAAGGCGTACTGATTGTCATCGTCTAAATCACGTTGTTCAAATACTTCTTTGAGTTGAGTCTTATCGTGATTAAATGCAAAAACCTTAATCACGCCACTATTTCCCTTATCGGGACACACAAAGAAAATTGCAACAAAGTTATTCGTGGCTAAAAGCTGTGTCTTGTTATTGTCATTTTCTCCCCAGTCAGCTTTAAAGCCGTTGACATCAAAGCTTATCGTTTTACCTGATTTCGTCCAAGGAATCGAAAGCGTTACGGTATTATTTCGATCGTCATTCAAGTGAACACGGGCTATATAGTCGGGACCAACGGATACAACGTCTCTTCTACCATTATCATTAATATTATCAGCAACCTTGACCCAGTTTTCACCATTCCACATAATTGGATAATATGTTCTTTTTCCATCATCTTCATAAACAAAGACGAACCAGTCCTTGTTTCCTATCATAAAAGTACTCTTATCACTACCTTTTTTTACACCGTCAATCTGATTTACATAAATCCAACGACCAAACTTCCATTCCCAGACCTGAACTGTTTTATCTTTGGTAAGACCTACAATATATGGAGTTCCATTACCTTTATACCCTAACTTAATTTTCTTTAAACCAGGGACAGACGCCATGTGATAATCGGAATCGACAGTAGTACTGTATGATGTATAATTATACTCAACCCTACCGCATGTCGGACCCTGAATGGCTTTAATCGTACCAAGCAGCGCAGATTCAATGCCCTGAGTCGCATTTACGTTGTCAAAGTACTCGTAATCTTCCCTATCGGATTGAGCACCTGTAGCATCTACAAAAACGATTCTTGTAAGCAGTCTTTTCACATAGCCATAGCCATCAGTGCCTTCAGGAACAATTTTTAAAGGAGAATAACAAAAATTGATTGAACCCGTATAAATATTTGACGGACCATAAATGGAGATATTGTCAAGGTACTTTCTTTCTATCGGATCAATAAATGCATCAGGAGCCGAACTGGCATCAACCTCAACTTGACCCTCACTGTCCACATATTCGCCCCAAAACAGACCTTCCCCCTTTGGAAGCAAGTTGAACTTAATTGCACCACCTGTAGAAGAAGAGACTGAGTCTAGATAACACTCTTTTGTATAACCATTTACAGTGGTATAATCTCTAATTTTGAGTTTTTCACTTTCCTGTGTATAGAAATACTCAATGTAATTGCCATCCAGGTCTTCCTGCCTAGACAGATTCCATGCATTCGGGAACAAATAATCGGACTGGCCATTGTACTTACTATAATTTTTTCCGACAATACCATGACTCAAAGGCCAGGAAAGAGCATATTGATTTGCATTTCTTTTTTTGGGGAACACCACATTTTCTTCGAAATCTCCATAATAATACTTGTTTCCCTGATCATCAGTAAGTATCCAACCCTTAATATAGGTGTAATTCTTTCCATTAATTTGAGTATTTACCGTATCTCGAGTAAGTTTCCAATACGGCAAACCTTCAATCCACCACTGATTGTTTTCATAGAAGACTTTATGCGACATACCTTCTGCTGTTAAAAGGGTATAGTTATCATCCCATAAAGCCATTGTTCCAGCATTGTCACTGACAATTTTCGCAAAGCCCAAAGCAAAGCCTAACCCAACCCAACCAGAGGGGGCAAGATCATTTTTATTCTTGACAGTTTGATATACGTTACCAGAATAACTGACGCTAAACGAAGCGCTAATCTTTCCTGCGGAAATTGAAGCAAGAGGCTTTGTAAAGGCAACGGTACCTGACATCGGATTGATGCCGGCTTCAGGAGACATATACTCGTTAAAAGCATTTCCTGTTTCACTTGACGTTGCCAAAGAAATGCTTAGGGATAGAAATACTAAAGGAATTATTTTACCTAAAATATTATTCCACATATTACGTTCATCCTTTGACCGTTTGTATAAATAGACGACAAGTGACTTAAACACGCGTTTACCCTCTTTTTTCTAAACCTCAAAACCGCAATTCGTCTAGTACAAACAAATTGCGATTACTTTTAATACTTTTTTGGAAAAAATCCTAGCCCCCAAACATGCGCAAGAATTACCCCAAAATTTTGGGATCAATTTTAGAAAAAAAAATTTTTTTTGTCCACATTTATTTATACAAGTGTAGTGACAAATAATCCACAATGTCAAAGACAAAAGCAATATATAAAAGGATAACACATTGTTCTTCAACGAATTACAAGAGTGTATTATTTAGAATAAAACAGAAAAGTGTCATTTTACTTACAATACGAAATATTTTATTTACTTTGTAAAAAAAACATTTCTACCACACACAAGTTAATCTGTTTTAAAATGTAATTGTGTGGAAAATTATCTAATTAGCCTAACCAGCTTTCTGCTGCACAATCTTATCGTAGGCCTTAAAAATTGCAGCATGACTCAAGACACCAATGACTTCCCCGCTCTTATTCTTAACGCAAAGTTCCGACATGGACGTGCGTACAAAAATTCTTAAGGCAGAATGAAGGTCCATTGAATCCATCAACATCGGGGCCTTTACCGTACAATCGGAAATCAGCAGATGTTGAATCAAGTCCGGAGATGTAATGTAGGCATTCTTCACGATGGACATATCCAGCAATCCAATGTAAGTTCCAGTATGTTCATGTCCTAGGGACAATCCCGCAGGTGTTCTGGAAGTTCCCTCATAAACAGGATAAACGTAATCCACTTCAATATCCTTCAGAACATCGGAAAGGGAATCTTCACCTCTCAAGGTTTTCATTTCACAATGTTCAATTACATCACCTACGGTAGTCACGCGAAGAACATCAACATCCATGTCACCTCGATGAGCAGGAGATGCAAATTTGTTCTGGACCTGGCTCTTGTAAATACTCCAAGGTCTAGAGAAAGCAATATGCATCACGGCGGCAATCAAAAGTCCCGGCAGCAGGCTATAGCTACCCGTCATTTCGCAGACCATGACCACACCGGCAATAGGAGCCTTAGCAGCACCAGCAAAGAAAGCGGCCATTCCCACCAGGATAAACATTTCCGGGCAACGGATCATATCAGGAGCAATCAGTTCGCAGGCTCCGGCAAAAGCAGCACCCAAAACTCCCCCAATAAAGAGAGATGGGCCAAATACACCGCCAGATCCACCAGAACCAACTGTTAGTCCCGTAGCAACAATCTTAGCAAGAACAATCCCCAACAGTAGCAGAACGCCCCATATGGAGTGAGGCATCATGGCTCCCATCACTTCGTTAATGAATTCAAAACCACCACCAGCAACTTCCGGGAAAACTACCACCAGAACAGAAATCATCAGGCCGCCAATAGCAGGTTTAATCCAGTTGGGAACTTGCCAACGGGCAAACCGAGTCTCGGATTCGCTATAGCAGCGCACGTACAAATAGGAAAACGGGAAACAAAGAATGCCCAGTAAGGCACAAGCAATCAATTCCACAGTATTGGCGAAGGGGAAAACAGGAACCCCAGCAATGGCGGGTTCCGTCCCCACAAAGGCAATATACACCGTAAAAGCGACAACAGAAGAAACGATGGAGGTTGCAAAAGCATTGGATTCAAAGTCTTCGCGATAAAGAACTTCTACAGAAGTCAATGCACCAGCCAAAGGAGCCTTAAAGATAGAGCCTAGGCCAGCAGCCGTTCCCGCCAGGGTGAACTGACGGCGCAAAGACTGGGGCATATTAAATCCATAACAAACCGTAGAAGCCACCCCAGAACCAATCTGGGAAATAGGACCTTCGTAACCGGCACTACCACCAGTCGCTAAAGTAATAATGCTTGTCAAGAACTTAACGGGAGCAACACGCTTACGAATTTTTCCACCTTCATGATGGAAAGACTTGATCATGTTATCAGTACCCTGACCCGCTGTTTCGGGTGCCTTGGCAACGACATAGATAATGACACCCACAATCAGGCCACCGATGGCCGGCATAATGGCAAAGGACCACCAAGGCAGTGCATTGTCCCCAGTCCAGGGCATTTTCACCAAGGAGGTTGCCAGTCCCAATCCAAAATGGAACGCAACCGCCACCAGGCCCGTTACAAAACCAATGAACGCAGCCAGGAAAATCTTCGGCATATAACCGTTGACTACCAGGAACCTGTTAAATCTTTTCAAGAACTGCGACATTGCTTAGCCAAAAATAGAAAAAAGAACCCCATGCAGAATCTGCACGAGGTTCTTAATAAAGCCTCAAAGGCCAAGGGCCGACCTCATACCTCAAGCGAGTGTACGAGCGTACCTCATACCTTTTTTAGCTCACCAGCATCATCGAGAACACCATGATGAACAGGGCCACGGTTTCACCCACGCCAAGCACCATCAAGCTGTTCACTAGACCCTTGCCGGTTTCACCCAAGCCATTACAGGCGTTGGAGGCAGCCTTGCCTAC
>NZ_QGDU01000069.1 GCF_003149045.1 Fibrobacter sp. UWR4
TGTAGATGTAAAGATAGCCTACGAATGGGAATCGGAATCGAGAGAATCATCTAGCAAGGCTGCCTAAATGCTTCCACACATGTTGATGATGCCTCAATAATTTTCTCATTTAACCCTCAATTATATCACCGCTTCAGCGGCAATCTCCGATTCAGTCGTCAAACCCAGTTTAACCTTTTCATGACCATCTTCCGCCAGGGTCTTCATCCCTTCGGCAATGGCATGCTTCCTTAAATCCGATGTAGAAACGTTCTCGTGGATTCTGTCACGCAACGTCTCGCTCATCTTCATCATCTCAAAAATACCGACACGGCCCTTGTACCCGCTACCGCCACAGGCCAGGCAGCCCGAATTCTTTCCACCACACTTGGGGCAGATGCGGCGCACCAGACGCTGAGCCATGATGAAGTTCACGGCACTGGCCACTAGGAACGGTTCCACGCCCATGTCAATCAAGCGGGCAATGGCCGAGGGAGCGTCATTGGTATGCAAGGTGCTAAACACCAGATGGCCAGTCAATGCGGCGCGAATGGCAAGCTCCGCGGTCTCGCTGTCACGGATTTCACCCACCATGATCACGTCAGGATCCTGACGGAGCAGGGTTCGCAGCGCAGACGCAAAGGTAAGGTCGATCTTTGTATTCACCGCAGTCTGGGTAATGCCATCCAGTTTGTATTCGATAGGCTCTTCGATGGTGGATATGTTCAGCTTGGTGCTGCGGATCATCTGCAGCAACGTATAAAGCGTGGTGGTCTTACCGGAACCGGTAGGGCCCGTAATCAGGAACATACCGTAAGGCTTATGAATCTCAGTCTCGGCCATTGCAATCTGGTTAGGCAACATCCCAAGGGAATCCAGACGGTGGATTATCTGTCCCTTATCCAAAAGGCGCAGTACCATTTTCTGGCCATAGTCCGTAGGCAGCGCAGATACACGGATATCCACAGCCTTGCTACCGTCATCAAAATGAATACGACCATCCTGGGGCCTGCGATGTTCCGCGATGTCCATGCTGGCCATGATCTTGATCCTAGAGACTGTCTCCGAAATCAGGCGCACCGGCAGCTTGCGTACAACCTGCAGCTCGCCATCCTTGCGGAAACGGACCAAGAACGCCTTCTCACCCGGTTCAAAATGTATATCCGAAACGCCGGTCTGCATCGCCTCCGAGATGATTTCATCCACAAGCCTTGCAATGGCAGAAATAGCACGCCCATTTTCCTGTTTTGCACCAAAGGTTGACTCGGAATGAGCCGCAAAGGTCTGTACCCACTCGGCTATGCTATCGGGATCAGCCTCCACAGGCTGCACCAGGATACCCGTCGCCATCTGAAGTTCCTGCACCAGATCCAGGTCACCTGCCGATGGCATGGCTACAGTCAAGCGCCCCGTATTGCCGTCATATTCCACAGGCAATACAGAATAGCGCTGCATGAGTTCCAGAGGCAAAAGCCTTAGGCATGCGGGGCTTGGTGGATTCTTCAGCAGGAAGGCCATAAACTACTTGGAAACAGAAGGTGCCAAGAGAATGCGAAGAGTCTGCAGGACTAGATCGTCGGATCCGCTGGTGTCCGCAACGACCAAAGTGTCTACAGGGGTAAATCCTGAGGCAGATACACTGAAAAGATTCTGCTTCGAAGGGAGCGAATCCAAGATGGCACGGCCATTCTTGTCCGTGGAGGCATCAACAGCCTTGTGGTTACCGGAAGTCACTGAAACATTCGCACCGGAAATCGCATCCATGGTAGTCTCGTCAAGTACGGTCACCGTATAACGGTAGTATCGTCCCGTATCGGCTTCCGTCACACCCTCGGGTATAAGGGCCAGGTTCAATGTACGTAGCATCAACGAGTAAGATGAATCGGCCGTGGTCACGACATCGACCGTATCCGTAGGCACGTAGCCATCCATGGTGACAATCACCTGGTTCACGTAACTCTCGGCAGACGGGAACACCACCTTGCCGTTGGAATTTGTCTTGAGGGTCTTTGCCACTCCATTCTCGGAAGTAAGTTCCACGGAGGCATCCTTCACAGCCTTGCCGGTGACCCCATCGCGCACCAGCACAGTGTACTGCACTGGAATACGGTCCAGGTCTTCGTCGTCATCCTGAAGACAGCCCCAGAAGACAAGGCTGGATGCAGCAATCAAAATAGCAAGGAACTTGTTCAAAATGCCTCCTTAATAAATCGTGGGAAAAGATAGCATTTTTAGCTATATTATCCAACGAATTAACCTCCCCGATTTTGTAAAATGAACGTGCCCCGACTCAATGTAAAAAATGGTTTTACAATGGCAGTGACCATGGTGCTTCTCAGCATTCTTTGCATCCTGTCCTTGACCATTTATGGCATGGTAAAGGCGGAACGCATCGAGTCATTCAGAAGGTTCCAGAAAAGCCAGGACGAGCTTTCCTTTGAAACGGCCATGGATTATGGCTTTTACCGCATGGAAAGCGAAAAGGCCCCCTGGAGAACCGATAGCCTAAGCTACGCAACCAGCATGGGGAACATCAAGTTCAACATAAGCCACAAACAAGACGGTCTTTTCTCAAAGATTACGGTTTTCAATCCGGATTCCACAAAAATCGGTGTGGACAAGGAAATCCATCCCGGGTTTATCCAGCCCCCGCTCCCCGCCATTACCCTATTAGCCCCAAATGCGGATATTGCCCTGGTCGGCGACGCCCAGATACGAGGGGGCGTGGCACTAAAAAACGGCAGGATCTCGTACAGTACCCATTACAAGATGCCTGCGACTAAGAACGCCTTCGCCGACTCCATACGATACGACAGCACCTTTCCCTATTTTGATTCAATCGGCATTTTCCCGGAACTGACCCGAAATGTTTTCGCACAGTCATTCACCAACGAACGCTGCACCTTTGACGCCACCGACATTGTTCCCCCGGAGCTTTCCTGCAAGACCGTAGTCCTTCGCGGCGACAGCAAGTGCTATAAATGCAAGATCATCGCCGACAGACTCTTTATTACCGAACGCTCCAACCTGCAAAAGGCCAACATCATTTCCAGAACCATTTCCATGACCCAGCAGGCCCTTGTATCGGGAGCATTCCTTGCCCAGGATTCCCTGGAGGTAAATCTATCAAAGTCCCAGGGTGACGCGCTATGGTTAGCCCTGCAGGGGCGTAAAACCGGCGACGTTGATTATAGCGGACACATGGACATTCAACGACTCTCCGCAAGCAACGCGACCATCGTCTACCTGGCCGACAACTGGGACGAAACACTCCGCAGCCAGCCTGTCAAGATCGGACAGAATACCGATCTTAAGGGAACCATCATCAGTAAAGGATCCTTGGACATGCAGGGAAAACTCCAAGGATCGCTCATAGCGTGGTCCTTCGCGTTCTATGAGGGGCTGACACTCTGGAACGGATTTCTCCGCAACGCAAGGATTACAAAGGACACAACCCTACATATTTTGACTCCCGATATTGTACAAATCGGAAAGGAGGCCACCATTGCCTTCTAACAAGTACAAACAGGGCGTGACCCTGGTCGAAGTATTGATAAGTTTCGCAATCCTCTCCACCACCGGCGTAATGCTCGTGGGTTACCTCTATCCCAACAAGATGACGCAGAAAGCCTGGGTCGACGACTATGGCCACAATATAAGCAAACTGAACCTTTTCCTGAACGAAGGAATGGAAAAGGACACCGTCATCGTACAGAAGGATTCCATCGGTGTTGAATGGGAAACCGTAATAACGGCACAAAATACCGGCGATGAAACCTGCTACAAGGCAACCTCCATCCGCAACAAAGCCGACACAACCCGCGCCCTCTACAAATGCGAATACCGGAGGAAGAAATGATCCTCCAACGTCATTCTAGTTGCATTAACCCACGTCATTCTGAGCGAAGCGAAGAATCTAGAAATGGTTTCACACTTATCGAACTGATAGTCACAATCGCCATCTCCGGCATCTTCTTCACCCTCGCCATGAACCTTTACACCCAGGCCGTCAAAGGCCAACTCGCCTTCACAAAGAAGGACGCCGCCTACATGCAGCGCTCCGTCGACATTGCCAAAACAAAAAGGATGCTCCAAGAGCATCCCGGTAAATGTGTTGACGGAATTTATGTCCTAGATTCCGCGGACAATGTCATCCCAGCCTCTACCCACCCCCTGCAATGCAAGGAACTGAAAAAAGCCAGAGTTGTGGTGTACAACAATCTTGGAAGCTGGGTTGTAGAACAAAACTAATTTAGTCCTTTATGCATCGAACAGGCAAATACGATTCTGTATCCGTAAGTTTGGTTCCGATAGTTCTTGCAATATCACCAGACTGTGCATCTTCTATGTTTCTTATATAGAATGTATATCTCTGGAAATTGTCGCCGCTAATACTCCACAGATAAACGAAATCTTTTTCAAAATATCTATAAGAAGCATAGTCATCATCATTTGCACCGAAACGTCCCGTATTTGTTAGCGAGAATCCGTAAGTATCTGTTCCAAGCAAGGACGGGTCAATGATTGCATCGTAATTGCCATCAAGGAAATCCATCATGGTCTTAAATTCTTTAGCAGAGGGAATGTGCCATCCGCTAGGACAAAGACCTTGATACGGTTCAACCAATTTATTTTTATGTGCGGAGAAATCATAGCGATCAATACCGATTGCAGTTGACCATTGATAGTAACGGCCATATTTTTCACAATTATCTTCAAGATAATCTATGCAGAGAGAAACTTCTCCAAGGCCCAGAGAATTTTCCATCGTGGGAACATATTTCAAATGTTCCGCCATCCAAATCTGATCGCCGATAGTTGTCATCTTATAAACACGACCATCTCGTTCATCGACAAACGTGTTTTTATCAGATGGAGATTCAGCAGATGAACTTGATAGAGGTTCCTGTTCCATGGAAGACGATATTGCAGATGGATTGTCATCTTGCTTACTGGATGAACTAACCTTTTCTTCAGCAACGGAAGAAAGATTTGTTACACCATTAATTGAGGACGATGATTGTGTTACAAAGTCATCATTTTGGGGTGCAGTACTATTCTCATCGCTACCGCAAGCAATAAAAGAAAGACAAAAAATTAGTATAATCAAAAAAAACATAATTGAATACTCCTTAAAGAAGGCGAATTTAAGTCGCCAAGTAAATTTGTTTAACTTGCCTAGAAATATACTCTAATGGGGTGAGAAATCCAAGTCGTTTTCTCGGCCGATTGTTC
>NZ_QGDU01000070.1 GCF_003149045.1 Fibrobacter sp. UWR4
GCCGATTCGCCTTGCGCCATCGACAAGTAGGGCGGACTTACCCTTTGAACGATTTTTCCAGTCCCTGAATTTTTCGATTATTTTGCGTTCCATAACAAGTATACACGAAAGTGCAAGTAGTAATATATGAATTTCTGCACGAAAGTGCGTTTTCTTTGTAGTATTTTATAGTAAAAGCCTATAACGTAGGCTAAAAATTAAGTATTGGACAATAGGCTTTTCGTGTTTTATCTTTGACTTGTATTTAAGAAGCTGAAAAAATGCAAGTTAGGTTGTGCGGAATAAACGATCGTTTTTATTGTACTGCCTGGTCTCGGGGATAACCCCGGGACCTGCCAATTTGTGTTCCCTGTCGGTGGCCATTCGCTTTGGACGATCGGTCGCGTTACGGCAGTGGCGGGGCATCTTTACGGGTTACGCCGTTGTCTCTTTTGTATTACGGCGCAGACTTCTTTTTTGTTGCCGTATAATCAGAGTTTTGCCGCTGTAATGTTGCTTGCCGCTTTCTTGCCGTTGACAGGCCCCATGTGCAATATGGTTTGGTTGTTGACTGGGGTGGCGTTGCGTCGATTCTTTGCGAAGTACCAGAAATGGGTGAACCTCGCCATGTTTGTTGCGCTTTTGGCTTGCGCTATAAAAATTTTTGATTTTGTGTCCTAATCGTTTGTTCTGGGCGTTCCCCCGGCTCACGGGACACGCACAACAGAACCGCCGCCGGGGTCGGGCTGTCGCGTTATCACGGCAAGGTCGCTTCGCCAAGGTCCCTGAGCATGTCGAAGGGCCGAAGCGCCCCTGCCGTGTCCGTTCAGCCTCGCGCTCCAGGCAACATCACAAGTCAAGCGCCGCGCGAGTCCGAACCGTGGCCGGCTTCCATCCCTAACGCAAATTCGCTAGGACAATTCTATTCGTTAGGAAGTCTCAAGATCATCAGCTGGCCGCCGTGATCGTAATACGACTTTATATTTTCACACACATAATCGGTCGCCTCTTTGTCAAGAAAGCCGAAACCGTATGTATTCTGGTAGTAATTCACCAGCTTTTCGTCAATCGCATAAATGACGATGTTTTGAACTCCGACATATTTCCGGATTTCTTCGATGATTGGCACGATAAAGTCGGCCATCATGGTTGGAGCAATGTATTGAGCGATATCGTCATAGTCGGTAATGCCAGCGTTTCTTGCGAAATTGACAAGCTCGATCGCCGATTCAGAAATTTTGATTTCAATGCCGTCGCTGTCTTTGCTGATTTCGTGGGATTGCTCGTCACGATTGTAAAAGACCAACAGGCAGGTTTTCAATGTGAAAAAGCCGCACAGCTGGCGGTATTTATCGAAAACCAAGTATGTAGTTGATTCGCCACGAATAGTGTCTTCGATGGCTCGTTTCTTCAAGTAATCAACGACGCCGTCCCCATCTTTATGGGCGACTTCAAAAGTGTTGATTATTTTTTCAAAGGTCTGTGGCAAAGGGAGCGTAAACGCACCATATCCAACTTCGGAAGTTGGTTCATCGCTTCGGTCACTTTATGCAACAGCGCATCACGCTTTGCTAATTGTTCCGTAGTGTACATATTGTAACCTCCAGTGCTAATTATACCAATTTATTCCCCCAAAGTCAACAGCGCTTTATTCAGACACCCCAAAAACACCTAGAATTTGTGACTTTTGGGCGTGGCGCAAGCACACTCCCACGGGTCTCCATTTTTTGGGTGTTCCCCCGGCTCCCAGGAAACGCACAACAGAACCGTCTAAGGCACTTCCCAGTAACCGCCCTTGTCGGGGCCGATACGCAGGAGTTTTCCGCCCTTCTTGAGTCTTGCGATTTGCTTTTCCACCGCTTTCGGAGATATTCCGACAACAGAGGCCAGTTCCGCAGTGGTCATTCGTGGGTTGTTCCTTAGGGTGGAAAGAATCCGCAAACTGGTTTTCTCCCCCCGTTTTTCGTTTTCTCCCCCCATTTCGGGACTTTCTCCCCCCATTTCCGTGGTGCGAAGAAAGGCCTGGATTTCATTTTCAAGGTTCCTTGCCATGGAATTCATCATAAACTCTACAAAAAAACTGGAGTCAGATTGCTCCTGGGACAGGGCAAGGCTCTTGACATATTCTTCCTTGTCTTCTTTGAGAACCCGTGTTGGAACCAGGTTGTTTTCGAACTGCACCTGATTCATCAGCAATCGGGCCATGCGACCGTTGCCGTCGGCCCACGGATGAATCGTCACCAGCCCATAGTGAGCTTCGAAACTCATTCTATAGAGAGAGTCAATGTCGAGTCTGCCGGCCTGGCTTCTGCGTTCATTCAGTTCGTTGCAAAACTCTTCCAGCTTCATGGGCACTTTGCTGAAACTCATATAAGAGCGTCCGCCAATTCCCGCCGACACATTCAGCAGTCGCAAATCGCCTTTAGCCGACGAAAAACTGCCCAGCGCGGTATTGTACTCGCTACCCGTATTTTTCATAACAAGGGCTGAAAGTTGCCTCAACATTTCAATGGAAATTTTTTCACCACCCTTAGCGAACTCGATGCTTTTTTCGTAAGCAACCTTTAGGTCGAGATTCATCATCTGTTCTGCAATGGTGCGGCCCCTGGCGCTGATCCCCTTGTCAAAGAGCAACTGATTTTCGATTTCGGTGACCGTGGATCCTTCGATTGCCGTGGAATGCGTAATGATGGAATACAGATAAAACTTTTTGTAGTCTATCTGACCATCGATTCCAAGTTCGCGATAACGAGCGATTAATGAAGCTAGGGAACTCATGAGTCAAAATATATAAACTCTTCCTACATTTGACATTTAAGCGAGACGCAAGCGCACTCCCACGCGTCTCGGCAGTACGAACACGAGTGTTCGTGTTGCTCTCGACTTTTGGGCCGTTCCCCCGGCTCCCGGGACACGCACAACAGAACCGCCGCCGGGGTCGGGCTGTCGCGTTATCGGCTCGCTCCGCTCCCCGTCCGTTCAGCCTCGCGCTCCAGGCAACTGCACAAGTCAAGGGTCGCGCGAGTCCGAACCGTGGCCGGCTTCCATCCCTAACGCAAAAATTTTCAGAGGGGCGTTTTCAGGAAATCGCCGGGCAAAATGGGTTTGATCTTGCTGTTTGCAAAATCATCGATATTTCGTGTGATAATGAAATCTGCATTTATTTCTGCAGCGCATTCGTCTTGCAGACAATCTTCAAAATCCTTGAATTTCGAGTTTGTCAGGGCCGCTTCAATTTTTCGTGAGTCAATCGGTACAACTTGAAGCAGATTAACGATGAACAGTAGCAAGTTTCGCCTTTGTTCTTCACTGCAGAATTTTCGTAAGATGAAGAACATGTTTGGAATGGAATGTGCTGCTACAATCGATTAAAACTTTCATTTGCCGTACTTTTCCATTCTGGCGTTTTCAAGTTCGGCATCGGCGTCGAATGTTTGGGGAATGCAACCTTTGAACTTTAGCAAACCCTTGAAGGCATCCATTTTCTTTGAGGAGGTCGCTTCTTTTTCTGCGAATTTTACACGAGCTGCAACAAAATAAATGAAATCATTTATTTCTTGTTTTGCTGCTAAAGGCAAGGACTCGTAAACAGACATAACTTCTGGCATAAGGCCTCCATGACAACGCTCTTAATATACAATTTTATTATTGACCCCCTTGGCTAATTATACCAATTTATTCCCCCAAAGTCAACAGCGCTTTATTCAGACACCCCAAAAACACCTAGAATTTGTGACATTTAAGCGTGGCGCAAGCGCACTCCCACGCGTCTCGGCAGTACGAACACAAGTGTTCTTGTTGCTCTCGACTTTTGGGCGTTCCCCCGGCTCCCGGGACACGCACAACAGAACCGCCGCCGGGGTCGGGCTGTCGCGTTATCACGGCAAGGTCGCCGAGCTTCGCCGAAGCGTCCCTGCCGTGTCCGTTCAGCCTCGCGCTCCAGGCAACTGCACAAATCAAGCGCCGCGCGAGTCCGAACCCTACGGGCTTCCATCCCTAACGCAAAAATGCAGGAAAACTAATTTTTTTTCTGCGCATCTTTGAATGGCTTCAAATCAAAGAACATCAGACGCGTTGCATCCTTGCGGTCTTTTTGGGTAAAGAAGTCGAAACTATTCTTGATGTAAAAACCAGTTGCGGCGGCATACGCATCGACTGTAATGAACCGGCATCCCGTGCGGTTCCCATTGGTAAACGCATGTTTGACAAAATTCAAAATGGCTCGGCCGATACCTTGATGTTCGTAGTCCATGGAAACAGCAAGACGGCCAATTTTTACAGATGGATATGTCTTGCGTCGCTTATTGTTTGAAATTCTTCTGTTGATTCTGTTCCACAAGGAGCGTTCTTCTGGATCATAGGAGACTTTGTCGTTCAGTAGAGTGAAATAAGCGACTGTCTTTTGAGTTTGACGATCCACCAGAAGATAAGTGACTGCCATTAAATCAGCAAGATAATTCTTTGCATCATCGAACAGAAAGTTGTTCAATTCATCATCTTTGCTGCAAAACGGAAGGATTTCCGTTTTCTCATCCAGGGGAAAAAGGTCAAATGAGGAAATATCCATTATTAAAACGGAAACTTTGCGATGGACATGAACTTATCGTAGGCGTTCCGTGCAGCCAGAACGTCTTCCTTCGTCACGGGCTTCGGATTCGCAATTTTCTGTTCGAAAACGCGAGCATCCTCACCATAGAGAGTCGGAGTTTCTTTGATCGGTCTTGCCATAAAATTTTACCTCATCCATAATATAGGATTTTAAAGAGGCATTGTCAAAGGGCTTGTCCGTTTCAACTGATTTTTGGGGCGTTCCCCCGGCTTCCATCTCCCCTAAAGGGGACCATGGCCCACTAAGCGCTAAAGCGCCAAGTGGTTGCAGGCCTAACGCGAATGCAGGATGCAAGATGTTCTATATGCCTCGGGGTGAGGCGTATGGGAAACTAGGCAAATTCTGATTAATAAAATTTATTTTCAGGGGAACGATGTTTTAGAAAAACTAAATTTAAGGGGAATATATTCGAGGCATCATCAACATGTGTGGAAGCATTTAGGCAGCCTTGCTAGATGATTCTCTCGATTCCGATTCCCATTCGTAGGCTATCTTTACATCTACA
>NZ_QGDU01000071.1 GCF_003149045.1 Fibrobacter sp. UWR4
GAACAATCGGCCGAGAAAACGACTTGGATTTCTCACCCCATTAGAGTATATTTCTAGGCAAGTTAAACAAATTTACTTGGCGACTTAAATTCGCCTATCAAATTGATTAGTGTCTATTTTTACTCGTTAAATTCAATAACGAAATCTTCATTATTCTGTGCTAGCCACTCAAGATAACCTTTATCTTTCTGGGCAATCTCTTTGATGGATTGCCCTTTGTATTTCCCGAAAGTCAGAACATCATCAAAATGCAAAGGTTTAACGCATTTTTTATGTTCTTCCAAGATTTCATCTACATTGAAGAAAAAATGTTCAGCATTTTCATTAGCCCATTTTACCCAATTCCAGTCAGAACGGATAACGTTTGCTAAAGTTTCTCCTTTGTGTTTTCCACTTTCTAGGACGTCTTTAATGGTATAAATCTTTGTTGGCTCCGCGGTCGGTTCTCCGAGAATGTCTAAAAGCACCCAAGAACCACATGCTGCACAGGGAATGGCTTGAGGTTCTGTGTCTGTTTTCCTACACCAACTATGTTCAGGATCATTTTCCGTTGCATCGGCTCTCTCTCCTTTTCTAAAGTAGAATCCAAAGGCCTCGCCGTACTTACCTCCTTTACCACTTGGTTTTACTTCGTGAACCTCAACAAATTGAGACCTATACCAGGGAGAATCACGTCCGTCTGGGAATCGCTGGGCACGAAACGGTAAGGCACGACCAATGTTGTAGTAAATAGAGATGAGGCTGTTTTTAAGTCCTTTTTGTGAAATAGACTTTATTAAAACTTCTTTATCCATTTTGATTGTTCTGATGAAAATTGCTATGCGATAAATTTAACGCAATTTGGCACAAGCGTATCAAATTTGTAAGCGAGAGATTGAAGTAGAAATCCCTATCCAAACACCAGTCCGAAATTCGTCCTGCGTTCCAACGAATTACAACCCACCTGGATTTCCTTCCAGGATTCCTTGTAGTTCTCGATTAAAGAATGCTCAGTGTTTGGCCTGTATGCGGAATCAGACTTTGTGATGAAATTGACGAATTCGGGAATGTTATCTCTATAGTGTAGGGCGAATTCCAAGGCGTCATTTTCCTTGTCGCTATCGCTGGAGTTCTGCTTGTCGTAAAGTACATGGTCCAAATTGCAGGACATATAGTAAATATTGTAAGGTACTTTCCAAATTGTAGGCGTACTTGCGAGTCTTAAAAGATTCTTAGACTTTCTGTCATTACGTTCAACGATGTTTTTACGTACGGGGCACAATATCTTCGTTAAGGTGTAGAAAGGCTTTTCTACATCACCTTGAATTACATAGTCCTCTGCGACAAAGGCTCCGTCTGTATCTACAATGTGAATGATTCGTTCAAAATGTTCTGGCTTAAGGCGGTTTGTATCAGCCCATCTCTTAATCACTTCTGCGATTTTCTTTGTAATGTCTGCCGAGCCGACTTTTTGACGGGTGTCCTGGTCAAATTCTGTTGTAATATCACAGTGCATCACATGAGTATAGACGGAATCCTTGTCAAAGTAACGAGAAAGGATTACGCCCAATGCGGTTTCATCAGAAGGACCTTCAACGATTACGAATACAACCTTTTTACGAGCCATTAGATCCTCCTGCAATCTTGAATGCCAAGGCAATCTCAGAATTGTTAGTGGTCTCGTAAACAGGCTCGCTCTGTTCGCCTAGGATAATGTCACGGTAGTAGAAATCGCGCAAGTTGTTGGTGGTCTTCACGCCGCTAAAGCGGATGTAGCGATTTTCCGGATTCGTAGTCGTGAATACAATGAAGTTTTTGTCCAATGTTTCAAGAGGACGAAGATTGTGGGATGTGAACAGCAGCTGTCCCTTGCCTTTTTCAGAAATGATTCTGAGAATTTCACCAAGCAGGTATTCAAAAATACCGGAATCCAATTCGTCGATGGCGACTGTAATGGAATGGTTATTGTAAACGTCAATGAGTAGCGACAGGATAGATATAATTTTCTTGACACCGTCGGATTCCATAGCTAATGGAAATTCGTGGCCATCTTTGCTGGATGTCATTTGCACAATATGGCCCGGCATGCCGTTTTGCATGAGTTCCTGGCCAAGATGTTTCAAGCCTACTTTAAGATTGGGAACAATTTGCGGCAACACAATGTTCAGGCTGCTGATGGTTCGTTCCAAAATCTGAAGGATATGCGGTGCGACCGTATTTGGCCTGTTCAAGGGCAACAGCAAACTACCAGACTTATGATCCACGTTGTGGTCCAGAGAAATGTGGATGGGCATGTCGTTCAAGGTGATTCGCCCTGTCGATGCTGTTCTAATCACAAAGAGCTCTCGTGCTCCATAATTTGCCAAACGTTCCAAAATGGAGTTTGTTTCTTCGAACTGTATGGCATCGTGCATTTCCTTTGAAAAAATAAAGGATGCAGTATTCGCCTCTGCCATTTTTTTTGCGACAAGCAAAGCGGTTTTCTTGTTTTTGTCTTTGCCGATAAGTGTGTCGTATTTTGATTTCGGCACAAAGGGCGCTTCGCTATCGGTATCTACATAATCTACAAACTTTGTTGCTGTGTCTTTATTCTTGCTGGAATAGGAAATCTTTTCGTTGCAAATGATCAGCTTGGTATTGCGGTTGCTATCTTCTTTCTTCAATGTGAAGCAATAGACAACCTTGTAGTTGGTTTCGGCTTCAACGTCTTCGATGGCAAATTCAAATTCAAGACGTGCAGATTCGCTATCTACGTTAATGCAGGATGCAAAATAATTCGTAATGGTGGGGTCCATAGGATACCCCAGAAGACAATGCTTCAGCAAACTCATTGCTTCGATAATAGCCGTTTTACCGGAGCCGTTTTGCCCGTAAATGCCGACAATGCAGGCTCCATTTTCCACCTTGCGAACTAGGGAAATTTCACCTTTTTTGACATTTTTGAAGTTCTCCAGGAGAATTCTTTTTAAGCTAACGGTTGAGTTTTTCATACCCATAAAATAGCTTAACCTGTCGAAAAATGCAATACCAAATGTAAAAATGAAATAAAAAATATCAAAATTATGTTTTGATACTATGTTTTTGACACTTTACTGTCAAAATCATTAATTAGATTTGAAATTCATTAAGAAATAAATAAAAATAGTAAACTTGCTTTTTTTTGTTTATATTCCATGCGTATGCGTTGTCAAAAGTTTACGAAATTCTTTATTTTCAGTGTGTGTTTGTTGTTTTGTGGAATGCAATATTCTTATGCTGATATTGCCCCAAAAATTATTAAGAGTATAGTTGGGACTGGTACAAAAAATGCTGCACGAACAGTTGTGAAAAAGTCTGCTCAAAGTGGGGTAAAAAAGGCTGCTAAGACTGCTGTTGCTAAAGACGTTGCAAAAAAAAGTGTAAGTAGTGGGGCTAAGAAAAGTGCTGGAAATGTTTCGACAATAAGTGAAACTGCAACATACCCCAAATTTGGAACATTTAAGAGGGCTTATTCAAAAGATGGTCCGGTAACACCTCGAAAACCTCGTTTAAGAACGTATGCGACTGTCGCATCGGCTAATCCTGTTTTTGTAGCGGCGGAGTCCAAAATTAAGCAAGGTGGCCTTGCGAGCATAGAAAGGGAAGTTGTTGCAATTCAATCTAAGGGGCCCATTGTGATAGAAAAAGAAATGATGCAAAAATTGCTGGATCATCCCGAATATTTAAAAAATTATGTAAAAGCGACAACTGGTGCGGCTGGATTTGGTTCTGGTTATAAAGAGTTTTTTATTCGCGTTGCCCAGGATAGTAAAGAAAATGTGAAAACATTATGGAGTAATGGTGAAATTAAAGAAATGACCAAAACCGCTATTAGAAAAGGCGGTGGAAAGCACGAATGGCTCATGGCAAAGAATGTAGAGTACTTTTTAACGGATCCTTCACTTGGTGATAATGGACCGAAACTTTTTTATGCTATTGATAAATTTGTTCAGAAAACAAAAAATGTCCAATTAAAAAATGGGATAACTCATTATAACGGTGGGGATGAAGTTGAATTTTTTCATAAAGAACTCTCAAAAATAATAGAGTCTGAAAAAACAGGTGATATACGGGCAATCGGCTTGAAAATTAAACATTTTGCTCAGGAAAATCTTTCGCTGGATTCCTATCGAGATTTTTTGGAAAATTATAATACTGAGTTTAGGTAATGAACGATGAAAAAATCAGGTGTGTTTGATTCTTTAAAGAATGCTGGAGCGAAAGCTGGGAATTTTTTTCTTGATGTTATTTTAAGTATGTACAAGGAAAGCGAACGAGAACGTCGAGAGCGTGAACGTTTGGAGCGTGAACGTCGAAAACGAAATAGAATGATATGTGTAGGAGCCATTATCGCAGTAGTCTTAACTGTTGTTTTGCTTGTTTGGTATTTTTATGATCCAAATACTGACTCCATGGGTGCTCCAAATCGTGTGAATTCTAATGTCGAAAATTGTACTTCTGTCATAACAAGTAGTATATCTCAAGAAAAAAGCTTGCTAGAAAAATATGTTGAATATATTAGTGGAGCCTTGTTGCAAAGTGAAAAAGGTCAAGGCGAGGAATATGAAATAATTCAAATTTCATTTGATAAAGAAAAATTAGAATTAACAAATTTGGATAGCATAAATATTAAAAATTTGGCTGACGCTTTCACGAAAGTTAACAATGAAAAATTTCTAGTACTTAGAAATTATATTGGTTCTCCTAATGACAGTAATTTAATGTTTGACAAGTCTCTCGAAATACAAGAAATTTTTGCGCATTTAGGGATTGAACGCTCATCAATATTGCTAGAAAATCTCGGTGAGTTCAATGTTAGTGAAAATGGACAAAATTTTGGGCTCTTCATCAACATGTGTGGGTGGCTTCGCCACCCTTTTTTGTTGACTTTCGCCTAAATTAAACAAAAAATGGGCTATTTTCTAAAATTTAAT
>NZ_QGDU01000072.1 GCF_003149045.1 Fibrobacter sp. UWR4
TACCCAAAGGATGTCATGATAAAGGATGGAGTGACACACCTGCCTTTGTATATGGCCATGTTCCTATAACAGACCGATTAGCAAAAGCCCACGCTTTTGAGCGCGGGCTTTTTCAGGAAAACTAATAAGCAGGTTTTATCCCCAGACTTCGTCGGCGATTTCCTTAATCAAGGCGAGTTTTGCGTAAGTCGCACTAAAAAAAAGCGAGTTTAGAGAAATAACTGTTTTTTGAAGGGTTGAAAGCCCTTATATTGCTCCCAATTTCAATTAGAATTTCATTAGAAAAAAACTGTGGGCGTTGCCCTTACGGGCCGGCCCTCTTGCGCTATAAAAAGACCGAACTGGAAAAATCCAGTTCGGTCTTTTTGTCGTTCAGCCGCTTCGCGTCCGACCCCATACGGGCGGCGGGGCCTAACGCGAAAGCCATGTGGAACCGGCAGGGATGTTTTTCTTGAAGGCTTTCATGTCGGCTTCTGTCGGTGTGTCTATGCAAATCTTGCGCTGTTGAAGGATGCCGATATTGCAGTCATCACGAGCAAATTTTCCTTGCTGATTTTTTTAGACGCATCGACTTCGTTGGCTACAAATGGACGGCCTTATTTCTCTTGAAAAATTCTGTAATTAATTATTCCCTATCATAGTTTTGGACGCAGCGAATAGAATATCCTTGAACCTTAGGAAGTGCTTGATTTCGATTAAAGCTACTGCTGTGAATGGCTATATAGTTCGCGCGTTCAGGATAATCCCTTGATTGAATGGGAGTCCAAAAAATCGCTGTTTGTCCAATTGACTTAAATTCTTCATTCCAGTACCCACCAGGGAGTATGGATACCCCATAATCGTTGGAACCTCCGAATACAGCCTTGGAGCCATGTGTACTACGGAAAAGACTTCCATCAGGAAAATGTGTTATATGAAGTAATTCATTCCATGCAAAAGTACTCATCACATGCCAGCCATCAGGACAAATGCCCTGGTGTTGCAAAGAACCGTTGCTATCATTAAATTTTTCAGGACACGCGTCGGTGCCCACGGCGTTACTATCGCACGCGGCAGAGAAATTCATGGCGTTGCTCCAACTGTAAAGTCCGCCAAACCCATTGTCGCAATACCAAGGATCGTCGTTGTAACAATACTTAGTGGAATCGCTTTGTACTGTACCACCGAGAATCAGCTTACCGTAATTCAGGTTTTCTGCAAAAATCGTGATGGAATCAATGTCGTCATATCCGTACTCCACTCTTACAGTTTTATAGACCTTGCCATCGCGGGGGTCTGTCATGGATCCATATTCTATGTCCGGATTGAACTGTTCCGACATGTCGTAATAGCTACTGCTGGATGTCGCTGAACTAGAAGATGATATTTCTACCCAAAAACCATTTGTGCAGATATAATCAATTCCAGTTTTTAAAATCGTCATTATTTCACCTTCTTCTGCAGCTTCACAAGGCAAAATTAAAGTAGAGGATGATGAATTTGTTATTCTGCTTGATGAAGACGCCCCTGTTGACTCAGAGCCTTTTACACTGGAGGAGGATCCTTTAGTTTTTGAGGAACTGCTGGATTCCGGGTCAGAGCCAGGAGTGACGGAAGAGGAAGAGTCGTCGTTGATACTGGAGGATGAGTCATCGTCCTCAACTGCGGAACTCAGGGAACCGTTTTCGCCAAGTGCGCTGGTGGAGCCCGAGTCGTCGCCGCAGGCGTTAAAGGTGAACAGCGCAAAAGCGACCGCGCTGGTGAGTGTGATTTTTTTGAAAATGTTCATATTAAAACTCTGTTAAATGTGTCTATGCAAATTTTGCGCTGTTGATGGATGCCGATTTTGTAGTCATCACGAGCAAATTTTCCTTGCTGACTTTTTTTGATGCATCGACCTCAACGGTTGTATAACGCAAAGCAGTCTTTGTCTAGGCTCCGATTGAATTATTCAACCTTTACGCAACGGACAGAGAACCCATGAATCTTATGGACTTCAGCCACTCCATTTTCAGTCATTGATCTAGATTGGTATCCTGCATTTGCACCAAGCTGGGCATGTGAAGGTCCTTCTTCTGGATAATACCAATAAGTACCTTTATCTTCTTGATCGAACTCATACTTCCAATTATATCCAGCCCCAAGCAAGCTGTACCCGCTATAGTTGTGTCCGCCGAATCTTGTAGCACGAACCCCCTTTGATCCGGCATCATTACCATCAGCATTCAAGACTATATAAAAATCATCACGGGTTAGCAGACGCCAACCGTTGGGGCAAATGCCCTGGTGGTCCGGCTCGATTTGATCAGCACAGCTCTTGGTATTGCATTCACTGGGCAACTGCATCATCTCGGCCCACTGGTATAGGCCACCGTACATGTCGCAGTTGGTGGTGTCGTTGTCATAACAGTAGCGTTCAATCTTCGAATCGTCCTTCTGGTCCTTGTCGACGGCAACCATCTCGCCAATGTTCAGGTTCTCTGCCATCACCGTGACTGAGGCCGGCTTATTGTTTTTGTCTGTACCATTGATGGTCAGGTAATAGTAGGAGCGACCCGTGCGAGAATCAGTAAACTGCTTATATGCGCCCGTTAAGACACTATCAGAATATAAGGCTCGATAATGATTATACGGGACATATTCACTACTAGACATGGGCGTCGAGGAACTACTCGATGCAACTGATGAAGAAGACTTCACAGAAGAACTGGAAGACTTTACGGAACTACTACTTTGCTTATTGCTTGATGACGAGTTCACCGACGAACTGGACTTAGCCGAACTGCTGCAGGATTTCACCGAGGAACTGCTAGATTCCCGATCGGGGTCGGGAATGACAGAAGAGGATGACGCCCCATCGGCAGGGACACTGCCCTTGACGCTACTGCTAGATCCTTCGCTATCGCTCACGACGCTTGAGGAGGAACCCGGAACAGAAAAGGACGAGTCACCGTTGACGCTGGAGGAGGATTCTTCGTCCTCAACTGCGGAACTCAGGGAACCGTTTTCGCCAGGAGCGCTGGTAGAGTTGGAGTCATCGCCGCAGGCGTTAAAGGCGAACAGCGCAAAAGCGACCGCGCTGGTGAGTGTGATTTTTTTGAATGTGTTCATGTTAAAACTCTGTTAAATGTTTCTATGCAAATCTTGCGCTGTTGATGGATGCCGATTTTGCAGTCATCACGAGCAAATTTTTCTTGCTGATTTTTTTAGACGCGGCTTGGGATTCTTCTTAAAGTTTGGCATAAAAACCCAAAAGACAACTTTCGTCTTAGTTAAAATTTTTACTTTTTGTAGTTTTCTACACATCGAACAGAATATGCATAGGATTTATCTGCATTGGATTCAATGAACCACAGATTGTCGGCAATCAACGTTGATTTTGCCCCTCGTTTGTCGGTAGCGAATTCTTTTGGATGCCAGAAATATGTGTGTTCTCCAAAATACTTCGCGGATTCTCATCGTCAAGTAAATCCGATCTAGGCTGAAAACAAAAAAAATCCCTAGAAAGTGAATTCTAGGGATGGTTAGGTTTCTAACTTGCGTTTTCGACCAAGAAAAGGACAAGCGATGAGACTTAACCGAGA
>NZ_QGDU01000073.1 GCF_003149045.1 Fibrobacter sp. UWR4
TCTCGGTTAAGTCTCATCGCTTGTCCTTTTCTTGGTCGAAAACGCAAGTTAGAAACCTAACCATCCCTAGAATTCACTTTCTAGGGATTTTTTTTGTTTTCAGCCTAGATCGGATTTACTTGACGATGAGAATCCGCGCATTAAAAAAAAGCCCAAGCCGCGTCTAAAAAATCAGCAAGGAAAATTTGCTCGTGATGACTGCAAAATCGGCATCCTTCAACAGCACAAGATTTGCATAGACACATTTAACAGAGTTTTAACATGAACACTTTCAAGAAAATCACAATCACCAGCGCGGTCGCTTTTGCGCTGTTCGCCTTTAACGCCTGCGGCGATGACTCCAACTCCACCAGCGCATCTGGTGAAAACAGTTCCCTGAGTTCCGCTGTTGAGGACGATGAATCGTCCTCCAGCATCAACGGCGACTCTTCCTCTTCTGTCACTCCGGGTTCTTCTTCAAGTGTCATCCCGAGCGATAGCGAAGATTCTAACAGTTCCTCTAGCGTAAAAGTCAATGGAAAGTCAAGTTCTTCTGTGAACAAGGTTGTAAGCAGTTCGTCAAATACTAATGATGTTTCCTCCAGCTCTCGTAGAGCAAAATGTGAAAACGATTCTGTTTTTGTTGATACCGTGGCAAACTACATTGTTACCTATAAGTGCGTAGATGGTGCTTGGGATGTTTTAGAAATGATTAAAATTGATGTTGAAGTTCCTGACCCTCATTACGATATGTCTGAGCAATTTAAGTTTAATAGTATGGAAAATAAAAATGCAGGTGAAGATTTTACCGACTCTCGAGATGGTCAGATATATAAAACAATCAACATCCTAAAGCCTTCGTCAAATGAGATTGCCTTCCGAGCTTTTGCCGAAAATCTAAACTTCGGAACTCAAATCAAAAGTAACGAAATCAACTCCGACGATTCTAAGGTGGAGAAATATTGTTATAACGACGATTCCTGGTACTGTGATAACGGATTTGGAGGACTCTACACCTGGAGCGAGGCCATGGGGTTCCACAAGGCCTGTGACACGACTTTTGTTGGAACAACGGAAAGCTGCCCCGACATGATTGATACCACTGCAGAACATTATTCTAATCCAGAATTGGCTTTTAATTATGCTCAGCACAGGGGAATTTGCCCCGAAGGGTGGCATATCATGAATTTAAATGAGTGGAAGGTGATGAAAGAAAAATCAGATCGCTCGCTAAAATCTAGGCTTGTTTGGGGAGGTTCTGATGCCTATAACTCCACAGGCATGTCTGCCTTGCCTGTAGGAAAAGTTGATGCAGGTGAATTTAAGTATTTCGGAGAACACACATATTTCTGGCATCCAAAAGAATTCGCTACCGATGAACGAGGGGCAAAATCAACGTTGATTGCCGACAATCTGTGGAACATTGAATCCAATGCAGATAAATCCTATGCGTATTCTGTTCGCTGTGTAGAAAACTACAAAAAGTAAAAATTTTAACTAAGACGAAAGTTGTCTTTTGGGTTTTTATGCCAAACTTTAAGAAGAATCCCAAGCCGCGTCTAAGAAAATCAGCAAGGAAAATTTGCTCGTGATGACTGCAAGATCGGCATCCATCAACACCGCAAGATTTGCATAGACACACCGACGGAAGCCGACATGAAAGCCTTCAAGAAAAACATCCCTGTCGGTTCCACATTGCTTTCGCGTTAGGCCCCGCCGCCCGTATGGGTTAGGACTCGCGCGGCGCTTGCCTTGTGCAGTTTCAAGGAGCGCGAGGCTGAACGAACGACTCGCATCGCGAGTCGATAGCGCAAGGGGCCGGCCCGCCAGGGCAACGCCCAAAACATAGCCCTCTGTCGCCTATAGTTTGCAAAGTGAAATTTTTTTTGCGCCCCGCCTTGACACCGCCCAAATTTTTGTATAAATTTAATAGTGAACAAAAGAACACTAATCAAACCGTCGCTTTTTCAAGCCTGTAGCGACTGGAGGAAAGTATGAATAGAAGCCAATTCTGGGCCATGGCCCGTGATCTCAAGGAACATCCCGAGAATCTCCCCAAGTACCGTGAAATCTATAGGAATGTCTATCCGTTCAGCGATGGCATCTTCAAGATGCTGATGGCAAGCGAAGGCAAGCCGGAGCGAACGATCAAGTTTTTGAACGCCATGCTCGGGCTAACCGGGAACAAGGCGATTACGAAGTTCACCCTGGGCGTTCAGGAACAGCCTGGCGTAATGGACAACAAGACCAACATTTTTGACATTTACGGATACAATCAGGCGAATGAACCCGTGGTCATCGAGGTGCAGCAGAATTTCAACACGCTGTTCATGGACCGTCTGGTTTATTACACATCTCGCATCGTGAATAACCAGGTGAAGAAAAACAAGAGTTACGAGCTGCCGCATATCTATGTGCTTTCGCTGCTTGTGGATGACCAGTTCCCGCTGGAGCCTGACACTTATTTTCATCAGTGCCAGGTAATGCGGAACCGCAAATATCCATTCAAGAAGATTGATGTGTTCCTTGTGGAAATGTCGAAGTTCTTCCGCATGGACGACCGTCTGCAAGAAGAAAATCGCCGGGAGGAAGCCCGTGATGTGTCGCCCCGCGCAGAAATGCTGCGGCTCTTTCGCGATGTGTTGGAAGACAAGACCATCGACGAGGAAAAAGCGGGAAATCTCCTTGACGAAGACTTCGCAAAAGATGTATCTTTTGTGGGGTACACCGATGAACTTTTACTCCTGGAGGTAGATAACATGACTGACATGCTTTACGAAAAGCAGGGCTCCTACCTGCAGGGAAAGGAAGAAGGTCGCAACGAAGGTCTTTCCCTGGGGCGCGACGAAGAAAAGCGCGAACTTGCCAAAGGGTTTCGCGATGATGGAATTCCGCTGGAAATCATTTCTAAGCGAACAGGCCTTACTCCCGAAGAAATCAAGGCCCTGTAAAAGAGACCACGCCATCATAGGCGCAGTCTCGCACCTGCGTCAAGAGCAGTTCCGCCCTGCTTTTGCGTTAGGCCCCGCAGGCCCGCATGGGGCCGGACTCGCGCGGCGCTTGCCTCGTGCAGTCGCAGGTCGCGCGAGTCTGAACGAACGACTCGCTTCGCGAGTCGATAGCGCAAGGGGCCGGCCCGCCAGGGCAACGCCCAAAACATCGCCCCCTGTCGCCTATAGTTTGCAAAGTGAAAATTTTTTCGCGCCCTGCCTTGACACCGCCCAAACTTTTGTATAAATTTAGTAGTGAACAAAAGAACACTAATCAAACCGTCGCTTTTTTAGCATGTAGCGACAGGAGGAAAAATGAATAGAAAGATCAAGCCCATCGAGGAGTTGACCATCAGGGACAACTTCATGTTCGTAAAAGTCTTCAGCGACGAGGAAATCGCCAAGCCGTTTCTCAAGGCCCTT
>NZ_QGDU01000074.1 GCF_003149045.1 Fibrobacter sp. UWR4
ATTAAATTTTAGAAAATAGCCCATTTTTTGTTTAATTTAGGCGAAAGTCAACAAAAAAGGGTGGCGAAGCCACCCACACATGTTGATGAAGAGCCAATTTTTTCTGAAAACTATGAAAATTTAGTGTCCAAAGGCGTTGTAAAAAAGAGGGAATTTAGCCTTGATATTGGTTTAGATTCATTTGATTTGGTTTTCAATGCAAAAAAATGCTTCTAAGTTAAATCTGTCAGTTTTTTGTTATGATAAAGCAAACTCCTGATTTGCAACGATGTTTGAAAACAAAGTATTTTTCTAAGATAGATTGCTAGCTAGATTAATGAAAAAATCAAACTCCAAGTATCCTGACCATGTCGGGGTACTTTTCTTTTGATTCGGAAAGGATCTTGTTTCTCCAGGTTTTGGGGAACTTTTCAAATATCTCTACAGTTCTTGTCCGCAGATTTTCTTGGCCAGCTAGTAACTCGCACAGGGAGTTGATTGTTGCTGCGTCTTTTTCTTTCTTGGCTTCGTTATTTCTTAAAGGCTGGATTAGGATTTTGTGTAAAACGAATGCCGAAATCTCTGGAACACTCAAAGTAATCCCTTTGTAGTTGACTGGCTTGGAATAACCGTTTGCGATTTCCATGTAGCGCAGCATTTGTGCAGAAACGGTCAAATGGGGAACTTTGACAACGCTGTCGCCACCCCTCATTTGGGCTATCAGAAATTCTATTTCCAAATCTTCTCGTTCATACTTTGTTAGACCTGATCCTATGTCATTAAGAGCCGTGAAACCGAGATTTTCCAAAATGCTAGGGACATCGATTCGCGGAATATTGACCTTCGGCTCCCTGATGAGAAAATCCAGGTCGGTTGTTCTTAGCGCAGGGATTTCGGGAGCATCGTTATAGATGTGTTTGTACACCAGTAGGCACCAGCTACCGACAAGGATGAGTCTTCGTAATGCACCGGCTTGTTCTAGCTGGTGGAGAATTTCTTCAAAACTAGTTTCTGCTGACTTTTCCAAGGCTTCGTCCTACTTCTTCAATGTCTTTTTGCAATTTCTTTAATTTTGCCTTTAGCTCTCTTCGTCTTGCATCTTGTTCTTCAAATTGCGCGGCTTGCGGATCGACGCTTTTGCAGAGGTATTTGGTAACAACTTTCCCGTTTTGGCGGGATACATGGTAAAGATATACCTGCTTGCCTATTTTTTTTCTTCGAAGAGAACATGAGGGGAGTTTTGCTTGTTCGGAGGCATACTTCGCCTGAAGTTTTTCCAAGCGATCGAGTTCTTCTAGCAATATTCCTTTCACAACGCTCATCTTACCCTACAATATAAAAATATTTGACGGTTGTAGGGTAGAGTTGCCCTACAAGTGCTTGAAAATTGAGTTTTGTAGGGTAAAATCTCCCGATGAAATAAAAAAACACCCTGCGTCGGCAGGGTGTCTTTGTATGCGCGATGCGCAATCGGTATTCTATGTAGCTGCTATGCGGCATTAATCCTCCCTTCGGCAACGCCTGCGGCGGCGTTTACCGGGAGCGCGAGGGCGGCAGCGTCACGGGGTTCCGGGGTGGCTCCTTCGCGGGCCTTTGCACGGGCCTTTGCGCGAGCCTTGTAGAGGGAACGGCTGTTGGCGATGAATACGTTCACCTTGTCGATGAAGGCCGTGCAACTTTCGTCACCCTTGGTGGCCGCGTTGTACTGCGCGAAGTTAATCAGCTGGCGGAAGGCGCTGATGCAATCGTTGCGGAGATTCTTGCTGGTGGTCTCCTCGCGGATGCGGCGTTCCTCGGCGCGGGTCTGGTTGGCTTCGGCGAATGCGCCTTGCACCTCCTTCAGGGCGTTGAAGGCAAGCTCCAGTTCGCTCCCGGCCAGGGCCCCGGCATATTCTTCCTTGCCAATAACCGCCTGGACGTTAGCAATGACCGATTCGATGATGCCGGTGAGGCTCTTCTGGTCAACGGAACCTGCATTGCCGTAGCCCTTTACATATTCCCAGATTTCCTTGGCCAGGGCGGAACGCTGCTGGTCCAGGGAGCCTGTGAGAACCTTTACCGTTCCACGGAAATTGCGGAATGCGATGGTGCGCTTGGAATCCTGTTCCGATGCGCCCTTCTTTGCCGCGGCCTCCGCCACACTGGTGGTGTAGTCGGAGAACTTGCCGATGGTTGCCTTGTATGCGTCCAGCTGGGAACGGACATCCTTGAGGTTGATGGATGCGGCTGCCGTTGCCACGTTGTTGTGGAAACCGATGAAGCCGTCGTTGGTGATGCGGTTGAAGTTGATTGCGTTAACGTTTTTCATATAGGTACCCTCGTAAAGAGTGTTGATGTTTAGGTCAATCTGTCCGAGCAATTCCCGGCTCATTGATCACTAAACTACAAGGGTCCGCCGCTAAAGAAAAGTTTAAAAATCTATACAAAGTTTGTATGTAAATGAAGATTTTCTAAAAAGGATGCAACCATTTTGCACCACGCAAATTTTTTCTAAAATCGCCGATTTTTCGGGGCTTGCAGGCCGTTTTTTATAAAAGAAAATATTCCCATTTGGAATCGATTGCCCTCAAAAAAACTTGCAAGGAGCTTGTTTTCGGTGAAGAAGCTGCTCTACGAACCTGTAGAGATGCTTTGTCTATGTGAAGAAGCAAGTTCCTCAATCCGTGGAGATGCTTTGTCTATGTGAAGAAGCAAGTTCCTCAATTCGTGGAGATGCTACGTCTATGTGAAGAAGCAAGTTCCTCAGTTCGTGGAGATGCTATGTCTATGTGAAGAAGCAAGTTCCTCAATCCGTGGAGATGCTATGTCTATGTGAAGAAGCAAGTTCCTCAATCCGTGGAGATGCTACGTCTATGTGAAGAAGCAAGTTCCTCAATCCGTGGAGATGCTTTGTCTATGTGAAGAAGCAAGTTCCTCAATCCGTGAAGATGCTTTGTCTACGTGAAGAAGCAAGTTCCTCAATTCGTGGAGATGCTTTGTCTATGTGAAGAAGCAAGTTCCTCAATCCGTGGAGATGCTACGTCTATCTGGGGATGAATAGCTTTTGTTTAGGACCTTTGTGCTATTGTAAATTTGTGCGTATTTTCTATCTTTTTTGAAAATTAGGAAAAAAGTAAGGAAAATTTAGGCTCTTCATCAACATGTGTGGGTGGCTTCGCCACCCTTTTTTGTTGACTTTCGCCTAAATTAAACAAAAAATGGGCTATTTTCTAAAATTTAAT
>NZ_QGDU01000075.1 GCF_003149045.1 Fibrobacter sp. UWR4
TCTCGGTTAAGTCTCATCGCTTGTCCTTTTCTTGGTCGAAAACGCAAGTTAGAAACCTAACCATCCCTAGAATTCACTTTCTAGGGATTTTTTTTGTTTTCAGCCTAGATCGGATTTACTTGACGATGAGAATCCGCGGTGGAAGTAAAAAGCATGTAATGGTGGACATGTTTCTTGGAGAAAAGAGCCCCTTTTACGAAAGTACCACGCCTGTATATTTAGACAAGATTGATCCTGCCCCCTATGCAGACTTTATTAAGAGAATGTTTGCTAAGGGCGGACGAAAAATTGATGACGAGTCCGTGGAGTTTATTTTGGAATGGACTAAGCGTCATACCTACTATACCCAGTATTTGTGTCGTAGAATTTTTTTGAACGGTAACAAGAAAATTAACCTTGCCGAAGTAAAAATTGCCTGTTCTCAGATTTTGTACGAAAACATCAACGGATTTCTGGAACGTCGGAACTTGATAACGGATTCGCAGTGGCTTGTGCTGAAGGCCGTGGCCAAAGATGGCGTGGTTACTCAGCCCACTTCTGGCGATTTCCTGATGAGACATCATTTGGGGAATGCTGCTAGCGTAAAACGGATATTCGAATCCCTTGTAGATAAGGAACTTTTGCTAGAAGAAGTTTCCGAAAAAGGCCGCTCCTATAGCGTGTACAATGTCTTTTTATCCCGCTGGCTGGAATCCTAGCGTTATTTAACCTCACGTTTAGCGCGTTTTTCCTGTTTTGCGTCGTTATTGAGCATTTAATGACGCTAATGCTATGTATATTCATGAAAAACCGTGTTTTTTATAGATTTGTCAGTAGAATTTTTGAAATTGTGGGTTAGAGGTCTCTCATGAAAAAGAATTTTCTTGCTCTTGGAACTTGTGCGTTTGCGCTTGCTTTGGGCCTTGTGGCCTGCGATGACAGCACTTCTGCGAATGGTTCGTCCGGGGATGAAAATCCCGCTGAAGAATCCTCCTCAAGTGTCATCCTGAGCGATAGCGAAGGATCTAGCAGCTCAGTAACTTCCTCTAGTTCCGTGGAGTCTTCTTCGTCAGTTGTTAGTTCCTCTAGCGAGAAGAGCTCCTCTTCTGTTGCAAGTAGCTCTTCAGTAAAGACCAGCAGTTCCTCTGCAAAGAGTGGTAGCTCCGTTGCATCGTCAAGTTCTGCGAAGTCATCTTCTTCGTCGGTTGTAAGTTCTTCCTCGTCATCCTCGGCCCCGACCGAGGATCCTAGCGACTCCAAACTCGCCTGGCAGTACTTGAATCCAGACATAGACTATGGTGAGTTTACCGACACCCGCGACGGTCAGGTGTACAAGACCGTCACCATCGGCACCCAGACCTGGATGGCCCAGAACCTGAACTACAATCCGGGCGATGTTTCTGACATGGGCAGCTACGCATGGAGCGGCTGCTACAAAAACAAGGCGGACTCCTGTGCCAAGTACGGTCGCCTTTACACCTGGGAAGTCGCCATGAATGACGCATCCTGTGCTTTTGACAAGGTATGCAAAGCACCTCTAAATCCGACAACTCCTGTTCAAGGCATTTGCCCCGAGGGCTGGCACCTGCCAAGCCATTACGAGTTCGAAGAGCTGATCAACTACATTGACCCAACCTTCAGGTATAACCATACTGATGACGCCTATTCATCAACGGCGGGCAAGTACCTGAAGTCCAAGTCCGGCTGGAACTCAAACGGTAACGGGACGGATGCCTACGGTTTCTCCGCGCTCCCCGGTGGCATCGGGTACAACGATGGTGACTTCAGCAGTGAGGGCAACTTCGCTTTCTTCTGGTCTTCGGGTGAGAACGTTAGCTACTACCGCGCCTTCTACTTGAACCTGGACTACGATAACGATCGCGCTTACCTCTACTGGCGCAACAAGAACAACGCAAAGTCGGTTCGCTGTCTTAAAGATTGATTTTTTGTAAAACGTGTACTTGACTACCATTTTTACAAAATTATATTTAAGGCATGATTAGGCGCCAAATCAAAGACTTCCTGTTAAAGTCTGCTTCGCAAAACCCGGTTGTTCTAGTTCATGGCCCCAGGCAATCCGGGAAAACCACTCTTTGTCGCGACACTTTCGCCGACAAACCCTACATATCTCTAGAAAATCCTGACACCAGGGAAAGAGCTTTGCAGGATCCGCGAGGGTTCTTCAAAAGTATCCCTAACGGGGCCATTCTTGATGAAATTCAAAATGTTCCCCATTTGCTATCCTATATGCAGCAGATTGTGGATGAATCAAATCAAAAGGGTCTGTTCATCATCACTAGCGGTAATAATTTTGCATTACAGCAAGCTGTGGCTCAGACTCTTGCCGGTCGTGTCGCCATGCTTAAACTGCTGCCATTTTCCTTGGACGAAATCAAGGAACTGAACGCAAATGATTCCATTGACAGTCTAATTCTTTCGGGAGGGTACCCCCGCTATATAACGGAACGCCCAGACAGGTTCTTCTTTTACCAGAATTACATTTCAACCTATGTTGAGCGGGATGTTCGCCAAATTGTCAATATAAAGGATGCGGCTCTTTTTCATAGATTCCTTGTTCTTTGTGCAGGGCGAATTGGCTCCATATTGGATTACACTTCTCTTTCTAACGATTGCGGAATCAATGTTAGGACGGCGAAGGAATGGTTGTCGATTCTTGAAGCTTCGTTTATCGGTTTTACGTTAAATCCGTGGTACATGAATAGGACTAAACGCTTGGTAAAATCGCCCAAGTTCTATTTCTACGATACTGGGCTTGCATGCGCCTTGCTTGGAATTGCCGAAGAATCGCAATTAAATCGCGATCCCTTGCGAGGCAACCTTTTTGAAAACCTTGTGATTCTTGAAAGAATGAAGCATTCGTTTAATTGCGCGGAGCAGAAAAATTTCTGGTATTATAGAACTAGTGACGGCAAGGAAATTGACCTTGTTGAAGAAGCTGGAAGAATCCTGACTCCTTTTGAAATAAAGTCCTCGGAAACCTTCAATTCGGAATTCGTCAAAAACTTTGGTGTTTTTGAAAAGGAATATCCCGAAATGTGTAGAGAAAAAACGAGGCATCATCAACATGTGTGGAAGCATTTAGGCAGCCTTGCTAGATGATTCTCTCGATTCCGATTCCCATTCGTAGGCTATCTTTACATCTACA
>NZ_QGDU01000076.1 GCF_003149045.1 Fibrobacter sp. UWR4
TGTAGATGTAAAGATAGCCTACGAATGGGAATCGGAATCGAGAGAATCATCTAGCAAGGCTGCCTAAATGCTTCCACACATGTTGATGATGCCTCGATTTAATTCAATTTATTTTCCAGATTGCCAAAAAGACATCATAAAAAGCCGACCACCAATTATGGGCTCACACCACAAGGCGAAATCGTAAAAACAAACTAATCGTCAACGACAACACCCATTCTGTCGGGAAGGCTGCTCTGCAGCAAGTTTGAACGGTGCTTCAGCTTGATCACCTTCACCTGGGGCTTTTTGTACTGTTTCTTCTGCTCTTGCTTTTTCATTTCTACTCCTATTATTGAAATTTGCCGCCATAACCCTTGGGACCGTCATTTTCAAAACCGCTGTTTTGCAGCAGGTTCGCACGGTGTTTCAGCTTGATCACTTTTACCTGGGGTTTGCAATACAGTTTCTTCGGTTCAGGCCTTTTCATTTTACGATAACCTTGCTCCTGTTATTGAAGTAGGAACCCTTAGCGCTGGGTTTGCCGTTGAGTTTACGGCCCTTCAGGTCGAACCAGCGATCTCCCGCGGCGTTGAACTCGCCGGTGCGGGTATTGAGCTTACCGATATACAGAGTTCCGCCCTCATCGTCATCCACGACCACATCCAAGTAATTCGGGGGCTCGATGCTGAAAGTCGTCGAACGTGCCATGGGAGCCATGCCTCGGAAGGACGGTTCCGGAGAAGGTGCCGGAGTTGCGACAGGATTGTAATAGAGGTAGGCTCGCATAGGCGGCAGATTTGCACCAGCGGTAGCTTTCACAAATTCGCCAATATGGACATCGGCAACATTCTCGGCGGCAAAACCATAAACATACCCAAGATCCGGATGACCTTCCATCCAGACCATTTTTCCATAGGTTCCGCGAAGTTCCCAGCCATCACCCTCATCCTGGCCCTGGTCCGTGGGAGAGGCTTCCAATGTACGTTCCAAGGTAGCCCCGGTCTTAAAGGAGATGGTCTCGCCAGTAGTTTTCACTAGGTACGGGGTGTTTGCGATCAGTTCGTCACGAACGGAACCTACGTGAACAGTCCAGTCATCCGAAGAAACATACTTAAATCTGTAGAATACAGCGCCCTCCACATTTTCCACATACATGCTAAAAGGCAGCGTAATGGTGGAGATTGTGCCAGCGGCAAAGGTCCTATTCAGCTCAATTGCGTCCACATCGATATTCCAAGGGAGCAGTACGGAGGTTTCGGAGTTTCCGTCGATAATTGCCTTGCTATCGTCATTGTAAGCACAAACTGCACCGTATGTTGTTCCAAGGGCGTCACCAGTCGCTTCTATTGTATGTATTTCTGTACAGCCAATGCGTGTGCATCGGGCAGTTTTGTGGCCATCCTCAGAGCAAGTCTGGTCACCGTCCAAGTGGTATTCACCCCAAGAGTGGCCGAGAGGCTCGCCAACTTCAAATACTTCAGAAGTGCTTAATGCTCCACATACGCAACTCTTGTAATACTTTGCTTTTTCTGTACAAGTTGCTGCTGATTCGTTAGCACCATCAATGGTTATATCTTCTACAGTGAATGCATGACTTTCAGGTGTCGATGTAGTATTGCCACACTTACAATTTTGATGATGAGTTCCATCTTCTCCATCAACAAATGGCTGTCCCTCATAAACGTGATATTTTACAAACGCTCTTTCATCACCCCACCAACGAGATGAATAATCCAATGAACATGGCATTTTTACCTTAGTTAATGCGTCGCAATCACCAAATGCCGCATTACCAATAGCTGTAACACTACTTGGTATTTCAACAGTTTTTAATCCAGGACTATTCCAAAACGCCAAATGACCAACATATGTAACACCATCAGAAATGACAGCCTTAGTGATTTTATCCAAATAGTTTCGTTGTCTTGCCTTATTCCAAGGTTCATCCATATTGGATTGAAAGTTTGCCATTCTTCCTGTTCCAGAAATCGTCAATGTATAATTTCCATCTTCTTCCTGGGTAACACGCCATGCGACGTCTTTTCCGTCATTCACTTCTGGATCGCCGCAATAACCATGATTATGGTCAGGGTTTATTGCGCCACAAATACAATCTCGCGTTTCTCCGTTTTCATCTTGGAAAATATGCGGGCCAGTAATAATTGTCTGTCCACAAACTGTACAGGTTGACACATGTGCAGTTTCATCCTCAAGGGTATGTGGTACAATAGGAGCAATTACATCTTCCGCTAACAATTCGTTTGTTCCAGTTTCATCTGCAAAATACTTTCCGTCACCTCCAAGATAGCAAGCCTGTTTGATTCCAGTTTCTGTACAAGTCGCACTCTTTTGAGGAAGGAAAAAATAAAATTCTTTTCCGCCATACAATCTTATTTCACTTAACGCTACATATTCTCCCTCCATTTCAAAGCGAAAATATCTATAGGCTTTGTTCTCTTGATTATCACAGGCAAAACTAAAGTTTGTACCACTACTAATGTCATCTGATCTTGACGAAACAACATTCCAATCATCTTCTTCATTTGCCTTTGCTTTTAAGGTCCACGATGATGGATTGACCTCTGGATCCATGGAATCAAACACATATCCCTTCAAAGCAATTGGTAAAATAGAAGAAAATTCAACATAACCCCCTCCATCTACATTTAGACACCATGATTCCATATCTCCATCCACAAGTGCTTCATAGTTAAGAGCCTCATTATAGCCTGTTCCCTCTATTGCATTAAAGCCCGTATACAAGTAATATTCCTTGCCATCTATTGTGATAGTCGTTCGTACTGTTTCAGTAGCAAATGCATTTGCCGAGAACAACAGAAGCATAGCCAGCACCGACAGAGTTTTTGTAAATCCACGAAACTTCATAAATTTTGAGGCATCATCAACATGTGTGGAAGCATTTAGGCAGCCTTGCTAGATGATTCTCTCGATTCCGATTCCCATTCGTAGGCTATCTTTACATCTACA
>NZ_QGDU01000077.1 GCF_003149045.1 Fibrobacter sp. UWR4
TGTAGATGTAAAGATAGCCTACGAATGGGAATCGGAATCGAGAGAATCATCTAGCAAGGCTGCCTAAATGCTTCCACACATGTTGATGATGCCTCATTTAATGCCCTGAAGAAAAAAATTTTTGATCGTTTCAAATTCTATCATTTTTCAATTCCTTGTTTAACATATTGTCACGATTTTCGTTAATTAAACTTAAGCCAATGCCCGACGTTTTTCCTGTTCGTATTCGCCTACAATGTAATCGGGGCCATTTTCCCAAAGGCCCGTTTCCTTGTCAAACAGGCAAACGGCGGTCGTCGATTCCATAAAGTCCGCAACGGCGTCTGTCATACCGCAATTATTCCTGTCCATCAAATCGCGTATGGACATCTGCGCAAGCAGGCACATGGCAAATTCAATTTTATCTTCCATGGACGAATTCTGAACAAACGCCGCAATATCGTTCATACTGCCACCCCTTGATTTTTTAGGTAGGTCTCAACCTCATTGAGGCTTGCCAAATCACCTTGCACATGGAACTCTTCGTACATGTCCTGCATAAAGTCATAGACCTTGTACTGACGAAACAACTTCGCAACCTCCGACATATCCTTATGCCAGGTCTTGGAGGCAAGCCGCAAAAGCCGCACCTGAATCAAGATTATTTCGTCTTTACGGTCCATAGGTTAATTCGGAATCTTGGTATTTTCAAGATTCAACCCATCAGGGAATGCTTCATGTAACATCAATGCCGAAACAACATGGAGCCTGTTCTTGAAAAATATAAAGCTTGGAGCTGGCAGCATATCCCAATCGTAAGATTCAACCCTATCGCGAATTACATTGTAATTTTCACGTTCCGTGCAACCGAGCATCTTCGCCAAGACTTTCTTACCCGAATTCGGGCTATTGTCGGAGCCAGACAAATTCTCATAATAGGACTTTTGTGCAGCCTCATCATCTATAAGGCAGAGCATCCAGGATTCGCTTCTGGTTATGGGGACCATAGGAACGCCCATCCTAAAATTTTCACTATCGAAACCCGAATGCATCGCGGCTATCATGGCCCTGTAATACCTGTCGCGATTCTCATGCGAAGAGAAATCCATATCCTCAAAGAGAATTGCACCACAGGCGTCCCCATGTTCAACAGCCTTTCGTGCCAAACAGGCTGAAAAAGCCGATATCGAAACTGTATTGGGATATGGATTCTTGGCACCGCGGACATAGGCTTTTCTTTTCGGCTTGTCATTCTTATTCGCATCGGAAAGTTCCGAACGGGTAACCATGTACATTTCGACTTCTTCGGAATACCAATTGTCCAAAAGATTCCTAACTGCGATTGCAAGCGGGCCATCAAAGCCATTAAAGGCATCGTACCGCAAATCGGTGGAGCCTTCGCCGCAAACAACGAACTCAATCATAGGATCCACCTTAATCGGACAGCTGGTCGGATAGTTCAATAAGGTCCGTATCGCCCATGGCTTCGCCCGGACCGAGAACATTCAACTTTTCCGACATCTGCGGTATATCGAAGAACCGACGGACGTGTGTATGCCCCATTTTATCCTTATATAGGAAAAAGACTCCTGAACGCGCCAGATCATCGGTCAAGTAGTTCAAGAAAAGTCCGCTGTGCGTAGAGACGACAACCTGTTTTTTCGGTTCACCATAATTTTGCAACTTCGTAACAAACTTCTCAAAAAGTTCCTGATTCAAGCCATTCTCAGCTTCATCAAATAAAATCACCTTGTCATCAGTAAATTGCTGAGACAAAAGAACAAAAAGGCGGAGCGTTCCATAACTTAGATTAGTCGCTGAAAACACGTTTTTTTCAAGTTCACTCAAAAGCAGGGATTTCCACCCAAATTGTTGGCGTTTAATTTCCATACCCTTAAGCGGAGCATAAAAATTCTGAATTTGCGTAAGAAGGTTATGCTGGTTATCGGCAGAAAGACCTGCGATAAAGCCGCTCAAATTACGTCCATTACTCTCTACGGACACGGATTGTGCCTTGGCAACACGCGATGACTGAGCAATTGCATGGGGATCAAGCACCCCCAGAAATCGGCACTGTCTTATAAACTTGCTAAATTCAGTCTCCCTGAAAGAAAAAATAGACCCCGAATAATTGGACGGGCCATAGTCGATAGTCTGAATTTTCTTGCCCGGTTCAGAAATATTCAATTTGCCTGATTCATAACGATATTCGACAAGGCCTTCCTTGAGCGTTTCCACCGTGCATCGCATTTCACGGGTATTGAACTTGGCTTTCCAAGACGCCTTTTTCTCTCCAAGGGTCGCATCAATTTCAATATCAATCGAATACTTACGTTCACCACCAAGAGTTAACAGTTCCGTCACATTGTTCAAGCCCTGTTCATTAAGCCACTGAGGGACATTGCCGTTCATCAGCGACTTTACAAAATCAAGAAATTGAAGAAAAGTTGTCTTGCCAGAGCCGTTGATTCCTATCAGGCAAGAAAACATGGGAATGTCACTTATTTCAAAATCCGCCAGAGATTTGAAATTCTTTACGGATACTCTGTCAATTTTAAAAATTTCCATAGTCCAATTATAAAAATATGAAGCGCGGGGAATTTTCCCCGACACTTCCTACAGTTCTCATTCTACCGCCGTAGCTACGCTACGACACCAGCATCATCGAGAACACCATGATGAACAAGGCAACGGTTTCACCCACGCCAAGCACCATCAAGCTGTTCACTAGACCCTTGCCGGTTTCACCCAAGCCATTACAGGCGTTGGAGGCAGCCTTGCCTAC
>NZ_QGDU01000078.1 GCF_003149045.1 Fibrobacter sp. UWR4
AATGGCGTGACGGAGACCCGCCTTTACCTCGGCGGCCTCGAGATCTGGCGCAAGACCGTGAACGGAGCGCTCGAGACCGAGCGCGAGACATTGCATGTCATGGACGACCGGAAACGCATTGCAATAGTCGAAACCTTGACTGTGGAAAACGGGAACCGTGCCGCGGCCCCCGCGCCCGTGCAACGTTACCAGCTCGACAACCATCTCGGCTCGGCATCTCTCGAACTCGACGACTCCGCCAACATCATCAGCTACGAGGAATATTACCCCTACGGCGATACAAGCTACCGCGCCGGCCGCAACGCAAGCGAAGTCAGCCGGAAGCGCTACCGCTACACCGGCAAGGAGAAGGACGAGGAATCTTCGCTGTACTACTGCGAGCAGCGCTACTACGCCGCTCACATCTCACGGTGGGTATCCACGGACCCCACATGGCTTGCCGACGGCATCAACCTCTACGCATACGTAAACGGGAACCCCATAAGCGGCGCGGACCCGAGCGGAACGCAAACGATTGATGATGATCAATTAATTAATGCTCCTAAAGTAAAGGAAAAAGAGAATAATTCTCAAGATAGTCAGAAACAGATTGTGAGTGATTTTTCTAGTTCATCTTCATCTAGTTCTGTGGTTGAATCTTCTACAAGTGCTGTTGAAACAGAAATTAGTCTTTCTATAATAATTGATCATTTGAGTGTTGAGTTCCTTAAATTCATTGCTAAAAAAATGTTGTCGGGTGTAGAAGATTTAACTGAAAAAGAAAAGGAAAATATTTTTCATGAAGATTCCCAAGGCACAATAGCGATTTTATTGTATGAATTTGCTTCTGGTGAAGGAGAAGAAAGTAGAACGTTTAGTGAACAAGATGCTATATCGAAAGATTTAATGAAATTAGATTTTGTTCAGGCTGCAATAGAAGAATTTTATGAAACAAATTTGGGCAGAACGGAATTGCAACCTATTGATCGTCCATATACATTCAGTCCTAGTATATCTAGTCCATCAATTATAGATCTTTTGAATAGTGTTGAACAGCATGGTAAAGCCGCTCAAGAAGGTTTATCAAAAGGTGATTGGTTAAGGTTCTTTTTAGGTGGTACAACTGCAAGTGTTGTACCGGATGGAGAACAACTTATTATTACTGTAGTTGATTCAAAATCAAGAAATTCCTGGTATTATCATTTAGGAGTAGGCGTTGCGCAGAATACAAGCCGTGATTCTCATGGTAATGAGCCTTTAACGACGACAAAGCAGACTTATATAGGTTCACAACGGATTGATTGGAATAAGTTAAGGACTTGGAATCCTACTAAGTCAAGTTCCACAGCTGAGTTTAATACGATTCGTTGATGTGTATTGCCCATTGATATTGTGTCTAACATCTAAGATAATTGCCATGAGAATATTTGTTTTTATTTTGTTTCTTCTTGTGCTGCTAGGATGCTCAAAAAGTGATGACTATATTGGGACATATGTGCGTAAGCATAGGTATGGTATTGAATCTGTTACTCTATATCCTGATCACTCGTTTCTTCAAATTTATGCTGATAAGGATCGGTTAGATTCAAATGTGGGAAAATGGTACATTAAATCAAATTTTTTAGTTCTTGATGGTCGAATAATGTACGAAGCTCCAATTCAGATCGAAAACGCAAATCGTATATTCGGTGTTGGAAAAAGGAGAACATCTTATTTAGAAGTATCAAATAGGTGTATTATTGTTGAAATTGATTTTCCAGAATTTAATCTATGCAAACAATAATTCTATATTAACTCTATGCCCAGCGTTTCTTTGCAGAGAATGCCCCTGAAATTTCAGGAGGAATCTTCTGATTTAGAAACGCAGTTGCTAGAATTCGGCTTTCTTTGCGAAAAGGACGATGGTGCCCGGCAAATCGCGGAAAACTACGGCTTCTATGCAGCACACATCTCAAGGTGGGTCTCCACGGGTCCCTATCATTTGTTAGATATAGATGATGGTGATTTTGTCGGCTATGAAATATCAAAGGGATTTGTTAAAGTCTGTCATGATGATTTAGAAACAATAAGTAACATGCCGAATTTAGATGAATATTTTTTGTGAACTTTTTGGATATCGTAATTTAATTTTTTTCTAAAAACTTTTTTGCGAGATTTTGATTTGTTGTACGCAATGGTGGCAAATGTGATTTGAACCGCCAATGCTAGTTGAATGTTGAACTTCATTATGCCGATGCCTGCAAAATAACAGTCAAAAACAAGAAAAAGCGTTTCATTCTTTGTTTTTTCAGTCGCGGATTCTCATCGTCAAGTAAATCCGATCTAGGCTGAAAACAAAAAAAATCCCTAGAAAGTGAATTCTAGGGATGGTTAGGTTTCTAACTTGCGTTTTCGACCAAGAAAAGGACAAGCGATGAGACTTAACCGAGA
>NZ_QGDU01000079.1 GCF_003149045.1 Fibrobacter sp. UWR4
TCCCCGGCGGCTTCACGTCCGCCGAATGGGTTGACCTCTACGGCGAGGGCATCGCCGGCCTGCTCATGGACTGCGGCGGCAAATGGTACTTTAAGCACAATCTGGGGAACGGCCGCCTATCTTCTGCTTCGGAAGTGGGCGACAGGCCTGTTCCGGGTACACCTTCCGGCCTTACCGATGTCGAGGGCAACGGGGTCCTCGCGCTTGTCGAGAACAGTGGTATGAACGCTGGTGCATCTTTCCTTGACGAATCCGGAAAGTTTGGGCCGCGCAGGAAGTTCGGGAGTGTTCCGTGGATTGACTGGGAAAAATCCAACATAAAGTTCATGGACCTGGACGGCGACGGACGTAGCGAAGTCGTAGTTGCCGAGGACGGCAGGATACGCGTGTATCTCTCCGGCGGCATGAAGGGTTACGGGAACGCCATCTACAGGTACTTTACCGAACCGGGCGAGAAGCCCGTGCTTGTCTCGAAGTCTCCCGACGAGGCGGTGTTCGCCGCCGACATGACGGGCGACGGACTCGCCGACCTCGTGCGTGTCCGGTTCTCGGATGTCTGCTACTGGCCGAACTACGGCCACGGGCGTTTCGGTTCGGCGATCTATATGGATAATGCGCCAGTTTTGGGCGGCTGCAAGAATTTCAACCCCGCGAACCTGACCGTCGCGGACATTGATGGTTCAGGGACTACGGACCTGCTCTACCGTGAGGGCGACCATCTCCATATCTACCGCAACTGTCTCGGAAAATCGTTCGAGTTCGTCGATACGATTTCGCTTCCTGGCAAGGGCGGGACGGTGAAATCTGCGGACGTCCTCGGGAAAGGGCTTTCCACCATCGTGTTCGGCTCCCCGCTGTTTGCGGACGCGTCCGCATCGCCGCGGTACCTGCCGGTGCAGGGCGGGCGTACCAACGTCATGTCCGGCTACTCGAACGGAACCGGTGCGCAGGTCGATATCGAGTACACGCCGAGCACGGCCTACTACCTCGAGGACAAACTGTCCGGGAATCCGTGGACTACGAAGTTGCCGTACGTGGTCCAGTGCGTCTCCAAGGTCGTGTCGAGGGACCTCGTCACGGGCTGGGACCGCACCGAAACCTACGCCTATCGCGACGGCTACCACGACCCGGATTTCCGCGAGTTCAGGGGCTTCGGTTCCGTGGTGCTGCGCGAGCACGAGTGCGGCATCGACCCGGAAACCGATCAGGACATACGCGAGACAAGGGCGGATTTTTATCTGGGAAGGTCATCGGAAAGGCCCACGCTGGATTGCGCCCAGGCGATGACTACCCGCCAGTGGCAGGAAGGCTGCCGCTCGTTCCAGGGGATGCCGAAAAGCCGCAAGGTCCTTTCCGTCAACAGGGACGGGACGGAAATCAAGGAATTTTCCACGACATCGTGGACCTACCGGGCAAAATTTATCATGGAAGCCCGCCTGTCGGGCGACAGGTTCCGCAACGGTTCCTGTTGGCAGTGCATCCAGGAATCCGAGACGGCCTCGTTCCGGGAATCCGCCGCCGACACGCCCCGTACGAACGCCTCGTTTACACTGGCTACGGATGCGTACGGCAGGCCGCTCCTCTCGGCCTCGGTCTGGTACGGCCGTGGAGGTTCGAAGCCGGACGACGTGCCCGATGTCGTGTGGAACGAACAGAAGAAGAACCATGTGACTTTCACCGAGACCCGCTATACACAGGATTGCGAACACTCTTCGGGCAAGTTCCGCATGGGCCTACAGGAAAGTACCGTGTCTTACGAGAAGACAGGCCATGCAGCGTCCGACCTGGAAAATGCGCAATCCCTGAACGCGCTGTTTGTGGATGTGACTAAGCCTTATAAGGTCTTGGCCCGCGAAGATGTCGTTTTCTACGACGACACCCTCTCCGTGCCACGTACCGACGGTACCTGCGGGCTGGCCGCGGTCGTCTACGAACGCTACGGGCTCGCCTTCGAGTCGCAGGGGCTGGCCGGGATCTACGGCACCTCCGTGACCCCCGCCGACATGACGGCGGCGGGATATGTCCTCCGCGGCGGCGACTGGTACCGCCGTTCCGGCAGGAACGTCTATGCGCCGGGCGCAACGTCGAGTTTCTACCGCCCCTGCGGAATCGAGGACGCCTTCGGGAACCTCGCTTCCGTCGCCTACGACGCGCATTCATGGCTCGTGGAATCCGTCACGGACGCCGTGGGGAACAC
>NZ_QGDU01000080.1 GCF_003149045.1 Fibrobacter sp. UWR4
TGTAGATGTAAAGATAGCCTACGAATGGGAATCGGAATCGAGAGAATCATCTAGCAAGGCTGCCTAAATGCTTCCACACATGTTGATGATGCCTCGATTTTTTTCGGGGGTTAAATTTGATTCGATATTTATGGATGTCTATCCTTTTTTCTGTTTTGTTCATTGCTTGTGGGGATGATAGCAAGTCCAGTTCCGCAGATATTGATGACGATTTGGAAGAAATTTCCTCTAGCGATTATGATGAGGAATACGATTCCAGCGCCTCTCAAGATTCCACAAAGTCGTCCAGTTCTGTTAAGGACTCCTCCGCCTCAAGCTCCAGCATCGATAGCCTAAACGTTTCAAGTTCGTCTAACGGGCTGAGCAGCTCCTACATCCCCCCATCCACCAAGGATAAATTCACCCTAGTCGACGGAATCGCCATCAAGAAAGACACCGTATCGGACCGCTCCATAAACAAGATCTACAAGACCATTCAGATTGGAAACAAAATCTGGCTGGCGGAAAACCTTCAGTCCGAATCCAAGCAAGGGGTCTGTTACGACAAGCAGGACAGCAACTGCATCAACATGGGATGGCTTTACAGAACCGACGTTCCCGGCTGTCCGGGAGATTTCACCTACCCCACTCAGGAAGACTGGGAATATCTTTTTTACATCGCAAAGAACATGAAGTCCCTGCGTTCCAAGGACCTGTGGGACAACGCCGGTACAGACGAATTTGGATTTAATCTCCTTCCGGCAGGTACATGCGACCTGGACACTTGTACCGGTATGTATGAAACCACGAGCCTGCTATGCAAGGACCCCTTGGGATCCTACACCTTCACCTCCACTAGCGGAACTCCTGAATACAAAAAATTCCATCCGTCGATCTATATCTCTGTCCGCTGCGTCATGGATGCAGAGGACCTCTACAGCGAAGAGGACCTGCCCCAAGGCTGCAAAAACAGGGACCGCCGCACAGTCCAGGGAAATCAATTCTTCGAATGCATGGACAACTCTTGGTACGCGAGCACTTTAGAGACACCAGTCCACTGCAGCGACAAGGAAGAATCTACAAACGTGCTTTATCACGGCTCCATGTACAACTGCAGGTCTAATAAATGGTTCGCCATAACCACCATGGATAAAGAAGTGGGCTTCTGCACCGAAGACAAACTGGGAGACACCTTGACTTACAAATCCAGTCTATACGCATGTGACTCCTTAAAATGGATCTACGCAGAAGTTCGACATGTGTATGGAGAATGTCTCCAGATAGACCGGGACTCCATCTACACCTTTAAAGGCTACAGCTACGTCTGCATTGACTCCGTATGGAGAAAGGCTACCCAAAACGAACAGAAATACGGTGTATGCACCGAAGCAAAGACAGGCACTTTTAGCGACGAATCAAAAGATCTCATTTGCAAAAATCACCAATGGTCCATAGCCAGCCGTTATGACAAGCTGGGAGTTTGCAACGCAAAGACAAAAGGAATCCTTTCCACCCTCGACTCCGTGTTCTATGTCTGCGATTCCACCTCCTGGGTTAAAGCCGAGGTTCAGCATGTCTATGGAGAATGCCTTGAGTACGAAAGAGACTCCATCTACACCTTAAACAAGGTCCGTTACGTCTGTCTCGATTCGGCCTGGAAAAAAGCATCAACCTCAGAAATTGCATACGGAGTCTGTACAAAGGCAAAATCGGGAACATTTAGCGACGAAGATAAAACCGAAATCTGTGATCAGCACAAGTGGCGATACTCCACACTAGAAGACAAGATCGGTCCTTGCACCACAAAAAACAGTGGCGAGATCAAAGAATCCAACGATAGAAAATATGTCTGTAAGGACTCTTCCTGGAAAACAGCATCCACAACCGACCTTCTTGGCCCCTGTAACGACGATACCCGATACACCACCAAGACCGAGAGTTCCAGGGAATACGTTTGCAAATCTACCGGCTGGACCACCATTTCTTCTAGAGAAAAAGAGTTTGGAATCTGCACCCCTGAAATGGAAGGAGTAATCAAGGACAACTACTATATATGCAAAAAAGAGGCTCTTCATCAACATGTGTGGGTGGCTTCGCCACCCTTTTTTGTTGACTTTCGCCTAAATTAAACAAAAAATGGGCTATTTTCTAAAATTTAAT
>NZ_QGDU01000081.1 GCF_003149045.1 Fibrobacter sp. UWR4
GTCTCCAAGGTCTGTAACACTCAGATGGCCCGCCTTGCTACCCGCCTCATGATGGGTGAAAAGCTGGAAGATTTGAAGCTGAAGGACAAGAAGTTCAAGCACCACGGCGCCAAGGAAGCTGTGTTCCCGTTTGACAAGTTCCCCAAGGTTGACCCGGTTCTCGGCCCTGAAATGCGTTCCACCGGTGAAGTGCTGGGCCTCTCCGAAGACTTCGCCCTGGCTTACTACAAGAGCCAGGAAGCTGCAGGTTCTATCCTCCCGTCTTCCGGCGCAGTGCTGATTAGTTTGTCTGACAAGACCAACCTCTGCGACCAGGCAATCGAAGTGGGCCAGCGTTTCCAGGAACTTGGCTTCAAGATCTACGCAACCGAAGGCACCGCCAAGTTCTACGAAAAGGCTGGCGTCAAGTGCGAAGTGGTGAACAAGATTGCTGAAGGCCGCCCGAACGTTCTGGATGTTATCCTGAACAAGCAGGTGAACCTCATCATCAACACCCCGTGGGCTCGCCGCGACGCTGTTGCCGATGAATCCGCCATCCGTAAGGCTGCCATCAAGTACAAGACTCCTTACATCACCACTTTGGCTGCCGCTCTTGACACCGTCAAGGGCATCGCCGCCGCCAAGGCTGGCAAGGGCGAAGTTAAATCTCTCCAGGAATATCATTCCTCCATTGAAGAGATTTAATTAGGCGTGTCATCCTGAGTGCGTAAGCGCGAAGGATCCAGACCTGCGAACCCAAACATTCAAAGGACTGCAGCGATGCAGTCCTTTTGCGTATGGTGGGGGAAGTCTCCCCCCTCGCTTCAGTCCCGCCTCCCCCCCCCCCTCTCTAAAAAATAGCTTGATTCATGTTTTTCATAAAATTACACCTCCATTAAATTAAAAAGTTTTATCGAGTGTTGTGATTGACTTTAAATAAGATGTCACTGGTTATATCAACCGTAATGTTTTTTATATTGTCAAAGAAATGTTCTTCACTCGCATTAAAGAGGTCTGTCATGACAAACTTGTTGAAAAATTTTGATTTTGGCAATGAGGCTGGCGATGATATGTCAAAACAGGAACTTCAATCTTGTTTCGTTACATTACCTTCATGCCACACATTTTTAAATCTTTATAAAAATTTCATTGTTGCTTCTGCGAAAAAAGGAATTGGAAAATCTGCTTTAATTCAATACCTTTACTGGTATATTTTGGAAACTAGGGAAAATGCTCTTGTTATAAAATGTCGAGGAGCCGAGTTAACTCGTAGTTGTTTTAATTTAACATCCCCTTTAGAATCTCCCAACGATTATATAAGAGATTGGATGATTAGGTTATGTACTTGCATAAACAGAGAAATTGCTAAAAACATAAACTTTGCTTTAACAAGTGACGAAATAACGCTAGTTGAATCAGCTGAAATAGACGGTTTTAAAAGTAAAAATTTAGTAGGATGTTTAATATCTAGGTTTGAAAATGCCCTTGGAAAAATATATCCAAAGAAGGAAACCGTCCAGGATCAAGTAGAAATGCTCAAAAAACTGAGCTGTAAAAACGAAGTATGGATTTTAATAGATGATTTAGATGCGACTTTTCAAAATACGGAGAAAGAACGTTTATCAATGAGTACTTTTTTTAGTGCTTGTCGTTATCTACTACAAGATAATTTAGGACTAAATATCCGTGTGACAATGCGTAGTGATGTTTGGCCCACAATTCGTCGGTATGATGAATCACTCGATAAATTAGATCAATATGTAAAAGAGATTGAATGGGAAATTGAAGATTTTAGAAAATTTCTATATAAAAGAATAGAAACTCATTTGTTGCAAAATAATGAAACATTGCCGTATAGAAATCCTAGCCTAAACGATGAAGAATATGAGGAATTTGTAATAGAAAAAATTTTGGCTCTTCATCAACATGTGTGGGTGGCTTCGCCACCCTTTTTTGTTGACTTTCGCCTAAATTAAACAAAAAATGGGCTATTTTCTAAAATTTAAT
>NZ_QGDU01000082.1 GCF_003149045.1 Fibrobacter sp. UWR4
CTTAAAGTACCATTTGCCGCCGCAGTCCATGAGCAGGCCGGCGATGCCCTCGCCGTAGAGGTCAACCCATTCGGCGGACGTGAAGCCGCCGGGGAATGTCTCCAACCGAGCTACGGTCGAACTCGCGCCATTCCCTGCCGAGCGCGAAAGGGAAATAGCTGAACGCCATCGGCGGAAGGCTCTCGGATTCCACAGTCCCGTCGGCCAGTACACGATGCCCGCTCTCGACGACCTTCTCCAGAAGCGAGACCCCGCCGCATCCGGCTGTGTACTGGAAAGAAAGCGACCGGACCTTGTTCCCGTCGGAAAAAAGCGGAGCGGAACCGAAGCCGTGATAGAGCGTAGCGGACTCGCACCGGAGCGAGCAGCGCACGTCGAAACCGGGCTTGCGGTTCACATAGACGTCGTTACGTTCCGCATAAGCAAACACGAGACCGAGATGGAAATCTTCGGGCGACGAGGAAGTCGTACCCGAGGCCTTGTTTCCGTAGAGCACTTGTAGCAGATGGCGGTTCGCACCGTCCCCGCAGTAGCGGTAGCGCACGACGTTGCCGAGCGCATCCTCGCTGCGACTGACCAGATAGGCAAACACATGCCCGGGATATTGCGGGTCTTCGATGCGCGATTCCGCAGAGTCGCCATATGTGGACTGGCTCCCGTCGGAACCGAATACGCAGAAGCTTGTTTCACCGCTTGATTCCTTCCTGAATTCGAGGCGGGAGAACTGCGATTCGGATTGCAGACGGTAATGGCGTACCGTTGTCGTTCCGCGTTTTTCCTCGGCGATGCAGACCAGGTCGGCACCGGAGAGCGTAAACACATCCGAGTCGTCGGAGTCCATGTACAGCGGGAGCCTGCGTGAAGTAGAACGCTCGATGCGCGAGCTGCCCAGATTCCAGCCGAGGCCGAACGCCCCGTTTCCATTCCCGGAATCGTACGACAGCGACACGGGCGGGGTCGCGCCTTCGCGGTCGGGTGTGAACGGCAACGGTACGGAAAGCTTAGCGCTGCCGGTATGGGCGTCGCAGCTGAACTCGCCCTTGGTCCCGCGCAGCGCACCGCCGCCACGGCCCGTGCTCAGCACGGGACCGCTCAGGAACCAAGACTTGTCCTGACTATCCTTCGACTCGCTGCCTTTCTGCTGTTCCGCCATACGTTAGCTAGGGGTTATAGAAACATCATCATTTTTTTAGGTGAGGATTTTTTTGATTGACAGAACAAATTTCAAGGCTTCAATGTAATATTTGAATGTTTTAGGAAAAAATTTAAGTAAGTCTATGGTTAGATGGGTGCTTGGATTGTTTGTTTTACCTTATCTTTTAGTGGTTTAATATTTATTACACCATTTTGGAATAGCCGTTTTGCAGCATTTATTACAGGGTCTTCGGAAATGATTTCCAGTTGATCTCCCCTTATTTTGTCGCGAAATAGAGTTGCTATTTTTCCGTAGCTTTGATGATCAATATCAGTAATGTCATAGTGATGCATGATGACATTATTTTGCGAAGAATTTAAATAATCTGGAACATTATTAGTTTGAGAAAATTTTAAACCTATACTGGATAATTCTTCGGTTGAAATTAGAATATACGATATTTTTTTTAATTCATTTCGATTGAGTGTGGATAAAACTGCAAAAGTCTCTATTTCAGTATTATCATTCTCGTTGATTTGCCATAAAGAGAGCGTGTTGTGAGTTGTTTTTATATCGGCGAATTTAAGTCGCCAAGTAAATTTGTTTAACTTGCCTAGAAATATACTCTAATGGGGTGAGAAATCCAAGTCGTTTTCTCGGCCGATTGTTC
>NZ_QGDU01000083.1 GCF_003149045.1 Fibrobacter sp. UWR4
TGTAGATGTAAAGATAGCCTACGAATGGGAATCGGAATCGAGAGAATCATCTAGCAAGGCTGCCTAAATGCTTCCACACATGTTGATGATGCCTCAAAATTCATAACACCCCGTCAATTTACCGATAGGCACGTTTTATAAATATAACTATTTGAAATTGTAAAGGTTATAGACTCACATCACACCTATTCCACATCATTCCTGTCGATCGCCATCGTAATAGCGGCGTATCTGATCGTGGACATGATTTAACACGAAAATTTCAAGGCGAAATGAAGTTTTTTTACTACAAACGCGCTGAAAAAGCCCTATATGTAACAGGGTGTTACATATAGGAAATTCGGCTAAAAACGCGTGGGAAATGTGGGGTGTTTGAGGGAAAGCGGTGGTCGGGTGTTGCTTGGTTCTTTTCTACTATTTAGGTGTAAAAGTATGAGGAAAACTTTATGAAGTTCGGTTTGTTGAAAGTTTTTGCGCTGGTAAGCATTGTTCCGCTCGCTGTTGCGCTCAATGCCTGCGGCGATGATAGTTCCACTAGCGGGTCTAGCGATGGCAGCAACCGTGGTGGAATTCCTGACACCGTCGAGACATTCATGGAACTGTCGGACTATGACTGCGGCAAGAGTCAGAAGTGCGTTGCCACCTACCTGACGGAATACCATGACATGGCTGTGTGCGATGGTAACAACGGCTGGGTCATCGGGACCCTCATCGAGAAGATGGACTGCGATTTCTCTTCATCGAGTGACAAGTCGAGCGATAGCAAGTCCAACGATCCCGCCGGAGTGACCGACGACTCCAGCGACAGCAAGGACGAAGCAATCTCCAGCAGCAGTTCCTCCAATTCGTCGTCGTCCGGTCCCGCCGCGGGAACTCTGACCTACGGCGGACAAACGTACAGGACGGTGGTCATCGGTGCGCAGACATGGATGGCCGAGAACCTGAACTACGAATACAAGGTGAACGGTTCGACCTACGGCAACTGGTGCTACAACGACAGCGCCCTGTACTGCGAACGGTACGGGCGCCTCTACACTTGGGCCGCGGCGATGGATTCGGCGACGACAGGCTGCGGCTACGGCGCGACTTGCGAAACGGACGCCGGCGCGGTGCAGGGTATCTGCCCCGACGGCTGGCATTTGCCTAGCCGTGCGGAATGGGATACGCTGATCGCGTTTGTCGGCGGAGAGGACGTGGCGGGGAGACGGCTTAGGTCGATCTCGGGGTGGTATGACAATGCAAACGGCGACGACGGCTACGGCTTCTCGGCGCTCCCTTCCGGAATAAGGCACGGCAACGGGGGCTTCAACAACGCGGGCCAAAACGCGAACTTCTGGTCCTCCTCCGAGAGCAGCCCGGACAGTTCGTCCCAAATGTATATGTACTACACCGTCCGAAGCGCAGGTCTGGTCGACAATGCCAAGAATAAGGCATTCTCAGTCCGCTGCGTCAAGGACTAAAGCATGTTCCGTGGCTGAACGAACGACTCGCATCGCGAGTCGATAGCGCAAGAGGGCCGGCCCGCCAGGGCAACGCCCAAAACATCGCCCCCTGTCGCCTATAGTTTGCAAAGTGAAATTTTTTCGCGCCCCGCCTTGACACCGCCCAAACTTTTGTATAAATTTAGTAGTGAACAAAAGAACACTAATTAAACCGTCGCTTTTTTAGCCTGTAGCGACTGGAGGAAAGTATGAATAGAAAATTCAAGCCCATCGAGGAGTTGACCATCAGGGACAACTTCATGTTCGTAAAAGTCTTCAGCGACGAGGAAATCGCCAAGCCGTTTCTCAAGGCCCTT
>NZ_QGDU01000084.1 GCF_003149045.1 Fibrobacter sp. UWR4
TCCATCATCTTGCGGAACAGGTCGCGGTCTTCAGCGATATCGATGGAATCGATGCTGGTACCGAGAATCTTCACGCCTTCGTCGCTGAGTGCGCGAGCGATGTTCAGCGGAGTAATCTTTTGGGCGTTCCCCACTGGCGTGGGTCGGGCTATATTTTAGGGGCGGTCGCCTTCGCTTCGCTCGCCGCCAACCTCCTAAAACGAAGCCTTGCTTCGCAAGTCTCCGCCCCAAGGGGTCACTATCCCTAACGCGAATTATCATTCAACAAGTCTATTTTTTATTTCAATAACATTTGCGTTATCAAAACCGCTATAGTTATAAATAGACGCAACAATTATTTGATGGTCTGAAAAATCTCGTTTCAAAACATTGATCATCAATTGAATATCGTCTCTATCTACTTCTTTTCCGCTTGGAGAATCCAACATTATTGGTAATTGAATTTCCTTTGTAGATATAGTTTGATTTATCAGCTTCGAAATGTAGGTTTTGATGTTTTCTATTTTTCCGTTAAAATTTGCAGCACCGTCTAGGAATGTCCCACTAGACCTTGCAAGAAACAAGAATGGGGACTAGGAAAGGTTGAGGAATGCCGTTTGATTTTTCATTGAAAGACAGCATAATTCCTGTTTCTAGTACATTGATTGCAGCATCATTGATTTTTTCACTGATAAATCTAATGAATCAGTACTATAGGATAAAAATAGAATGCTTAGGATGGAAAAAGTTCTTTATTCCTATAAGTTTATTTGTATTTTTTGCGGCAATATCAAGTCTAGTTCCTTATTGTTCTGGAGCCCCATTTTATTGTTTTGGATATCCAATTTTTTGGAACGCCCTTTCATTAGCATGTCTCATTTATTTCATTTATCACTTGTGTAATTTTATTTTGTTCGAAATAACATACAAAGAAAACAAAAAGGAATATTTAAGGTTCATTCAGGCGTGTGTTAGGCGTAATGTTGAAACATTACTTTACATAAACTCTATTGAAAAATCTATATACGACTTAGTTGAAGATGCCCAAAAAGAACCTCCCAAGGAGAACGACCTTTTTGAATTTTCTGTACAAGAAAACAATAAATATGCATGGGATGTCATTTCACTATTGTCTATACGAAATGTTGTAAAAAAAATTGTCGAAAATGACAGCTTATTTATTCAATCCGTATTAAATGCGTATAAAGAAAAGGGATGTGCGCGATTGACAAATGTTCGTTTGTTGAATGCGCTTATTTATCAATTGGTTGACAATGAAAATTCTTTCCTTAATCTGAACAATTCAGGTTTAAAAAAAGAGATTATCGGCAATTTTTTTTCAAAGGATCTTTGTTCAAATTTTGACACGATTGGCGTTTTTACAATCATCTCAAAATTTAATGACGAGCAACAATCTACCTTAGAATTGATTTTTTCAAGAGCACTTGATGTTACAGACGTAATGCATTTTGGATTTGCATCTGTACTTGACTCAATAAAGTGGGAACTGAATAAAGAAATCAGCGACAGAAAAATTTTATCATATGACAAATTATATCGTGAAACCTTGGATAAATGCTGTAAGCATAGTTGGAATCCTATTGATGCACATAACAAAGATTTTTATATTAGACGGTTTATGGATTATTTTGATGCATTATATTTAAGAAATTTAAAGAAGGGGGAGTATCATCTTTAGGCTCTTCATCAACATGTGTGGGTGGCTTCGCCACCCTTTTTTGTTGACTTTCGCCTAAATTAAACAAAAAATGGGCTATTTTCTAAAATTTAAT
>NZ_QGDU01000085.1 GCF_003149045.1 Fibrobacter sp. UWR4
TCTCGGTTAAGTCTCATCGCTTGTCCTTTTCTTGGTCGAAAACGCAAGTTAGAAACCTAACCATCCCTAGAATTCACTTTCTAGGGATTTTTTTTGTTTTCAGCCTAGATCGGATTTACTTGACGATGAGAATCCGCGATATGATAAATCAACGCATTATAAAAAAGGACTTTTTCTTATGACTGAACAAGAAATATGGCAAAAACTTAGAGCTCTAGAAAGTTTTGATATCGTAAAGAAATGGTTCAAAGTTCTTCATAATAGAGAATTAAATTCACAGCGAGCAACCGAAATAACATGCGCAGCTAAGCAAGCACGCGAATATTTCAGAAATGCCAAACAAGCTGATTACACTGTTAGATCCCTTTTAACCTTTTATGGTATTGCTTGTTTGAGTCGTGCAACAACTTTGTTATTCAGAACATCTGGAGGAGAAGGGACTCTGACAAAAGGACATGGATTACAAGTTTTAGATTGGTCAAATACTCTATCAGGGGATATTGACAACGGAATAAAAAATTTGAAAAATTTGAAAATTGCCACATGCAAGGGCCTTTTTGAAAATTTCATTCAATCAACAAATAATGAAATTTGCATGCACTTAAATTCATCAAATGTAGATTGGTTTCTTCCTTACAAAATCCCCGCTCCAAACAAAGAGATTTCTCTTTATGAATTGATTTCAAGAATTCCTGATTTAAAAGATGATGTTGAACCTTTTTTTGAAATTAAGCATGCTGTAGCAGACAGTATTACATATTCACTAGAAAACGGATTTAAAATCAATCGAATATGCAAACCTTCACTATCATTAACAGAATCTTATAAAAGCCTTGGTTACACAACTGCGATTTCAAACGAAATACTCTGTATTGAATGTACCTCAGAACTTTTCTGTAAAAATCTACCTCAATTTCTGCATAGTTATGTTCACAAGCAATTTCTTTCCATTCCTGTTATTCATATCATAGCGCCCCTAGAATGTGGTGAACTTTATTCAGAAATGGGATACTGCTACATGATGTCCTATTTTATGGGAATGTTATCACGCTATTATCCAACACATTGGATTTCTCTTATAAATGGCGGTTTGGGAGACTACATGTGGCCAATCATCAATAGGGCTCAAAATTATGTAGAAAAAGTTTTTCCAGAATTAATTATTGAATATATTCAGGAAAAAATCAAGCAAGCTCTAAATCATGACTCCTAACAATTTACTCTTTTTTATTTGGTTTATTTCCAACCATCTTTGTAATTTCATATAAAGCAACGAATTCTAATTCTTTAAAGTGACTAGCTTCTATTCCTGTAACAAACTCTGAGTATACTTTAGTTTTTTTATCTTGCGGATGAGACAGAGGAGTTGTTCGCCTTCTTTCGTGAACTTCCTTTAGAGAACTCATTAGAGAATCATATTTTCGTCCAAATTCAGTTCGTCCATCCAACAAAGAACCATATTCAACTAGCTCCTCTTTATTATTTGAAACAGACGGATGTTTTAAATTAATATCAGACAAATCAATCCATCCATAAAGAGCTCTTACCATCAAATCATTAAATGAATCTATGCAATTAAGCCAAAAGGTTTTGTTTTTCTTTCGCGGATTCTCATCGTCAAGTAAATCCGATCTAGGCTGAAAACAAAAAAAATCCCTAGAAAGTGAATTCTAGGGATGGTTAGGTTTCTAACTTGCGTTTTCGACCAAGAAAAGGACAAGCGATGAGACTTAACCGAGA
>NZ_QGDU01000086.1 GCF_003149045.1 Fibrobacter sp. UWR4
ATGCTTATAGCACGGTTCAGCGCGTCGTAGGCCGAGACCGTCGTGAACGTTTCCGACTCCAGCAGCGAGTCCGGGTCGGCGACGTTCCAGTCTATGGTCGCGTCGTAGGTCCTCGCGAAACGCCTTGCGCTCTCCAGCAGGTTGCCCTTGAAGTCGTAGGCTGCATTTTCGACAAGCCCGCTCTGGTCGTAGGATTTCCACATCATGCCGCGCAAATTACCGGCTTCGGGGGTCGGCGCAGATTCGCCATAGACGGTCCTGCCGACGAGCTTCTCGGTGCCGCCATTCTCGCTCAGCCACTGTTCTGTCGGTCGTCTCAAGGCGTCGTAAACGCTGCGGAGACGGTGGTTCCTCGCGTCAAAGCCCAGCGCGGGCTGGCCGTCGACAGCAAGTAATGTCATCCGTTCACCGGAGTCCATGCTATCCGTCCGGCAGGCCACGGAGAGGGAGTTGTAGGCGTAGGCCATCACCACGTTGCCGCGGGCGTCCGTCACGGAAAGGGGATTGCCCAAAACGTCGAACACAGTGTGCGTGGCGTACCTGCCCAGCGTCCCGTTGTCCGCGACGCTGTAGAACGTGCGTCCCTGCGCGTCCAGATACTCCACGGACGGAGTGTCCGCATGCTTTGCGGAGAGCCATGCGGCCCGCTTTTCAGGATTTGCAGGCTCGTTCCCCGCCGGGTCCGGCGAGCCCCTGTCCGCGTACCATGAACTTTCCAGCACGGTGTCATTTTGATCAAAACTCTTCTGTTCCCACGTGGCGAATTCCACCCTGCTGAACGTCCCGTCCGGCATGTCCGTGCGCACGAGCCTATCAAGTGGGTCGTAGTGCAGCACGGGCGTGACCCCGGTCTCGACGATGGCGGGTTCACTCTCGTAGGCATCCGTCCCGCTAAAATACGGCTCGTACTGCTTGACGGGATTTCCCGCGTTGTTGTAGACCGTGCGGCCGGAACCGACCCAACGTACATCAGTCCCGCTGTCCTTCTCGATGACGGTGCCGTCTTCCACGGCCCTGTACTTGCCGGGTTCCGCGACGGCCTTGGCCAGCACGACGCGGCCCGCACCGTCCGAATACTCGACGGACTCCAGCCACCTGCACGAGGCCTGGCCGTGCACCTCGCGGCGGCGGGTGCGCACATGGATTGGCGTAGACGATGTTTCGAAGCAGTCGAAATCGTAGATGAACTCCTCGGTGGGGCTGTCGAGCGTGTCGCCCTCGGCCCGCCCCGCCTTGCCCATCAGGGCGACCTTCGAGACGAGACCTAGGGGTGTCCAGTCCACCGCGGTCCGGTTCCCGTTCGCGTCCGTCACCGTCCGCGGCGACATGTAATGGTAATCGTTGTCAGCGTAGACGGTGTTCCCCACGGCGTCCGTGACGGATTCCACGAGCCATGAATGCGCGTCGTAGGCGACGGAAGCGAGGTTCCCGAAGGCGTCCTCGATTCCGCA
>NZ_QGDU01000087.1 GCF_003149045.1 Fibrobacter sp. UWR4
ATGCTTATAGCACGGTTCAGCGCGTCGTAGGCCGAGACCGTCGTGAACGTTTCCGACTCCAGCAGCGAGTCCGGGTCGGCGACGTTCCAGTCTATAGTCTGATTATACGCCTTGGTAAACTGTCGCGAACTTTGTAACAAGTTGCCCTTGAAGTCGTAGGCGACGTTTTCCACAAGCCCGCTCTGGTCGTAGGATTTCCACATCATGCCGCGCAAATTTCTGGCTTCGGGATTCGGCGCAGATTCGCCATAGACGGTCCTGCCGACAAGTTTTTCCGTGCCGCCGTTTTCGCTCAGCCACTGTTCCACGGGGCGGCGCAATGCGTCGTAAACGCTGCGCAGCCTGTGTCCGCGGCTGTCAAAACCCAGTGCGGGCTGGCCGTCCACGGCAAGAAGCGTCCTGCGTTCCCCGGCGTCCATGCTGTCCGTCCGGCAGGCCACGGAAAGGGAGTTGTAGGCGTAGGCCATCACCACGTTGCCGCGGGCGTCCGTCACGGAAAGGGGATTGCCCAGGATGTCGAATACCGTGAGCGTGGCGTACCTGCCAAGCGTCCCGTTGTCCGCGACGCCGTAGAACGGGCGTCCCTGCGCGTCCAGGTACTCCACGGAAGGCGTGTCCGTGTGCTTCGCGGCGAGCCATGCGGCCCTCTTTTCAGAATCTGCGGGCTCGCTTCCCGCCGGGTCCGGCGAGCCCCTGTCCGCGTACCATGAACTTTCCAGCACGGTGTCGTCCTGGTCGAAGCTCCGCTGTTCCCAGGTGGAGTACTCGACCTTGCTGAACGTGCCGTCGGGCAGGTCCGTGCGCACGAGCCTATCAAGTGGGTCGTAGTGCAGCACGGGCGTGACCCCGGTCTCGACGATGGCGGGTTCGCTCTCGTAGGCGTCCGTCCCGCTGAAGTAGGGCTCGTACTGCTTGACGGGATTGCCCGCGTTGTTGTAGATGGTGCGGCCGGAACCGACCCAACGTACATCAGTCCCGCTGTCCTTCTCGACGACTGAGCCATTTTCAAGCATTTTGTACTTGCCGGGTTCCGCGACGGCCTTGGCGAGCACGACGCGGCCCGCACCGTCCGAATACTCGACGGACTCCAGCCACCTGCACGCGGCGGAGCCGTGCGCCTCGCGGCGGCGGGTGCGCACGTGGACAGGCGTACCCGAATTTTCGAAGCAGCCGAAGTCGTAGATGAATTCCTCGGTGGGGCTGTCGAGCGTGTCGCCCTCCGAAAGCCCCTCCTTGCCCATCAGGGCAACCTTCGAGACGAGACCGAGGGGTGTCCAGTCCACCGCGGTCCTGTTGCCGTTCGCATCCATGACCATCCGAGGAGACATGTAATGGTAATCGTTGTCGGCGGACACCGTGTTCCCCACGGCGTCCGTGACGGATTCCACGAGCCATGAATGCGCGTCGTAGGCGACGGAAGCGAGGTTCCCGAAGGCGTCCTCGATTCCGCA
>NZ_QGDU01000088.1 GCF_003149045.1 Fibrobacter sp. UWR4
TTATGGAACGCAAAATAATCGAAAAATTCAGGGACTGGAAAAATCGTTCAAAGGGTAAGTCCGCCCTACTTGTCGATGGCGCAAGGCGAATCGGCAAAAGCTATGCAGTTGAAGCCTTCGCCAGGGCAGAATACAAAAGCTACCTGCTTATTGACTTTTCGTATCCCCGTCCCGGAACACTGAAATGCTTTCAAGAAGACTGTCACGACCTTGACATTTTTTTCGCCAAGCTGTCCGCCATATACGGAGTACAGCTTTTCCGGCGAGAAAGCGTTGTCATATTCGACGAGGTCCAGCTGTACCCACCTGCAAGGCAGTTGATAAAGCAGCTTGTGAAGGACGGCCGATACGATTACATGGAAACCGGCTCCCTCATTTCGCTATACAAGAATGTGAAGGACATCCTGATTCCATCTGAAGAAGTGCATCTGCAAATGTTTCCTATGGACTTTGAGGAATTCCTCTGGGCAGCAGGCGACCATGCCACGGTACCTTTTTTGAAGACTTGTTTTGAAAAGAGGAAACCCTTGGGTCAAGCGCTACACCGCAAAGTTCTAAACGATTTTCGCAAGTACATGCTTGTTGGCGGAATGCCCCAGGCTGTCGAAGCGTACATGAACACGGGTAATTTCGGCGAAGCAGACTATCTAAAAAAACAGATTCTTTCGCTGTATCTTGCCGATGTGGGAAAATACGCAGGGAACGACGAGCAACGAGTATATTCCATTCTAAAGGATATTCCCGGACAACTTTCCAAAAAAGAAAAAAAATTCAAGCTGGCTGACATCAACAAGAACGCCCGCATGCGACAGTACGAAGACGCATTCGTATGGCTAGACAAGGCCATGATGGTGAATCGATGCGTGAACGCCACAGACCCAAGCGTCGGACTATCCATGAGCACCGACTACACGACGCAAAAATGTTATATGGGCGATACCGGACTTTTAGTAACCCAGGCATTTCGCGATGACGAATACGCAGACAACATTCTTTACAAGTCTGTTTTACTGGACAAGCTGAACGTGAACGAAGGGATGCTGACGGAAAACATCGTTGCGCAAATGCTTCGCTGTAACGGCCACCACCTGTATTTTTACTCTCGCGTTGATTCCGCAAACCGTGAAAACAACATGGAAATCGATTTCCTGATTTCGAATCACAAACGGATATCACCTATCGAAGTAAAGTCTTCCACCTACAAGAAGCACTCTTCCCTCGACAAGTTCTGTACAAAGTTTGGCAACAGACTTGGAGAAAGATTCGTATTATACCCAAAGGATGTCATGATAAAGGATGGAGTGACACACCTGCCTTTGTATATGGCCATGTTCCTATAACAGACCGATTAGCAAAAGCCCACGCT
>NZ_QGDU01000089.1 GCF_003149045.1 Fibrobacter sp. UWR4
GATGTGATTAGCTACATCCGTCTGTTCGCAGTGGGCCTTTCCGGTGCTGCCATTGCAGAATCCTTCAGCGAAATGCTTTCGCCTATGTTCGGTTCTGTTGGCGGTCTCCTTGGTGCTGCCATTGTGCTACTCTTTGTTCATGCCCTGAACATTGCACTTGCCGTCATGGGTGTGGCGGTTCACGCAGTGCGTTTGAACACCCTTGAATTTTCCAACGGCCTGGACCTGCAGTGGAGCGGTTTTGGCTTTAACCCGTTCAAGAAACGGAAAAATGTTTAATAACAACAAGTAGAGGATAAAAATATGTTAGATCACGAAACCATGGTTACTCTCGGCAAGATGGGTGCAGCAGCAGCTCTCGGCCTCGGTGCTCTCGGTTCTGCCCTTGGTTGCGGTACCGCTGGTATGTCTGCAATCACCGTCTGGAAGAAGGCTTACGCTCAGGGCAAGAGTGCTCTCTTCACTCTCCTTGTGTTCGTGGGTGCTCCCATTTCCCAGACCATTTACGGCATGCTCCTGATGAACTTCATCCTGGGTGCTGCAAATGCAGAAAACTTCAACAACTGGGCAGCTTGCCTCGGTGCCGGTATCTTCGGCGGCCTGGGCATGATGGCTTCCGCATGGTTCCAGGGTAAGGCTGGTGCTGTTGCTTGTGACGCTTTGGGCGAAACCGGCAAGGGCATGGTGAACTACCTGATAGTTCTCGGTGTGGTCGAAACCGTTGCCCTGTTCGTCATGGTGTTCGCAACCCAGACCTTCGCTTAGTAGGTATGAGGACGCCTTACTTGCGTAAGGCGTTGAGGTGTGAGGCTTTGTTTTGAAAGACCTCATTCCTCTAGGCGCTATTGCGCCGACCTCAAAGCGAACGTAGTTCGCGTCCTCACTCCTATAAGGAATTGAATATGGATCAAGAAACAATAGTGACTCTCGGCAAGATGGGCGCCGCCGCGGCTCTCGGTCTTTCCGCTGTCGGCTCTGCAATGGGTTGCAGTACTGCTGGCATGGCGGCGATCGGATCGTGGAAGAAAGCCTACCTTAAGGGGAAGAACGCTATGTTCACCTTGCTTGTTTTCGTGGGCGCTCCTATTGCGCAGACGATTTATGGCATGCTTCTGATGAATACCATCCTGAATGCTGCCAACAAGCCGGATTTCCACAACTGGGCAGCTTGCCTGGGCGTGGGCATCTTCGGTGGGCTTGGCATTATGTTCTCCGGCTGGTATGTAGGCAAGGCTGCCTCCAACGCCTGTAATGGCTTGGGTGAAACCGGCAAGGGTCTAGTGAACAGCTTGATGGTGCTTGGCGTGGGTGAAACCGT
>NZ_QGDU01000090.1 GCF_003149045.1 Fibrobacter sp. UWR4
ATTAAATTTTAGAAAATAGCCCATTTTTTGTTTAATTTAGGCGAAAGTCAACAAAAAAGGGTGGCGAAGCCACCCACACATGTTGATGAAGAGCCACTTTTATATACGGGTTTGTTGACACAAAATAATCGCCAGCATCATTTTGTAAAATTTGTCCACCGCCATAAGGACCCAAATCACAATAGATAAAGTCGTCAGTCGTCGTAACAGTTCCTTGATGGTTTACAGCAACATAAGGTGTAGACATATTCCACCCCACCCCATACGCTCCCGACGGTGCAGACTCATTCGAAGATTGAAGAATCGGCTGAATGCCACCGTAGTAATTCAAGTTTAATGACCAGGAAAGGATACCCCTTGCGTTGATGGACGCCAAGGGAATGCTATAATAGGGCTGGCCGTTGAAAATATTGACATTGGAAACGACTTCTCCGGAAGCTCGAGAAGGTTCAAATTCGCTATGGGCGATTGTTGTGCTTCTGTAGCAGGAAAGGCCCCTTGAAATGATGCGTTTAATAAATCGTAAAAAAGTGTCTGTAGATGAATCAGCTATAGACAACGACGGGAGAATACAAAACAGAATCAAAAATTTTTGCAAACGACTCATTCTTCTTCAAGCTCCGGATGAAGTATCATGAAACGAGTTCGGCAGTATTCCTTTTCCTTTGCATTCGCCTTTTGAATCCTATTGCATTCAGACACACTCTTCATTTTGGCAATTAGTGCATTCAGTTGTTCAATTCTCTGTTCACTTTTTATCGCTTGAACGACTGAATCGGGCAATGGCTCAGGTACCAGCAAAGAATCCGTTGTTGCAAAGCAAAACACGGAAATAAACAAACATAAAATAAATGATTTCATAGCAATAATATAATTATTCGACATTTTCTTGATTCAATGAATTCATTATGATATTCCTATTTCGGAGTATTTTCAAAAAAAACTATGGAACGATTTAGTGCAAATGCGGAATTACATTTTTGCAATAGAGTCCAGGCGTTGCGAGGCGGAGATTACAGAAACCCATGCGGCTCAACTATAGCCATACAAAAAGAGAACTGCCGTTAAGCAGTCCTCTTTGAAAAGGGAGATTCCCGCTTTCGCGGGAATGACCTGCAAGAGAGTAGCAGAACTTATCGTGAGCGACTGCTCATCACTCACGGCTCATTGCTCAAGGCTCTTACACCTCTTCAATGCTTGCGTGGTACTCTTGCAGAGACTTCACTTCGCCCTTGCCAGCCTTAGCTGCGGCGATGCCCTTGACGGTGTCGAGAGCGGCAGCGAGGGTGGTGATGTAAGGAGTCTTGTACTTGA
>NZ_QGDU01000091.1 GCF_003149045.1 Fibrobacter sp. UWR4
ATTAAATTTTAGAAAATAGCCCATTTTTTGTTTAATTTAGGCGAAAGTCAACAAAAAAGGGTGGCGAAGCCACCCACACATGTTGATGAAGAGCCATTTAAGGGGAATATATTCGGAGTTTTTTTATGAAGACTTTTAAGAAAATTGGCTTGGTGAGTGCGGCCGCTTTTGCGCTGTTCGCATTTAATGCCTGCGGCGACGACTCCAACTCCACCAGCGCATCTGGTGAAAACAGTGCACAGAGTTCTGCTGTTGAGGACGATGAATCATCCTCCAGTATCAACGACAATTCTTCATCTTCAAGTGTCATCCTGAGCGACAGCGAAGGATCTAGCAGTTCATCTAGCGCGAAAGGGGGTGGAAAGTCAAGTTCTTCCGTTGTCAGCAACGGAAATAGTAGTGAAATTGAAGTGTTAAGTAGCTCTTCTTCTGCCAAAAGAACATGTACTGAGGATTCTGTTTTCTCGGAACAAGATGGATACGAAATTTACAAGTATCAATGCATTAATGGAAAATGGAAGTGTATAGATGTCATTGATGTTGAAGTTCCTGATCTTCATTACGATATGTCTGCACAGTTCTATTATAATTCCAGGGAACACAAAAATGCTGGTGAAGATTTTATTGATCCAAGAGATAATCAGGTCTATAAAACGACTTACATTAAACGGACTTCATCCGAAGAAATTGCCTTCCGGGTTTTTGCTGAAAATTTGAACTTTGGAACGCAAATCAAAAGTAACGAAATCAACTCCGACGATTCCAAGGTGGAGAAATATTGTTATAACGACGATTCCTGGTACTGCGATAACGGATTTGGAGGACTCTACACCTGGAGCGAGGCCATGGGGTTCCACAAGGCTTGTGACACGACTTTTGTTGGAACAACGGAAAGCTGCCCCGACATGATTGATACCACTGCAGAACATTATTCTAATCCAGAATTGGCTTTTAATTATGCTCAGCACCGGGGAATTTGCCCCGAAGGCTGGCATGTCATGAATTTAAATGAGTGGAAGGTTATGAAAGAAAAATCAGATCTCTCTCTAAAGTCAAATCTTGTTTGGAACTGTTCTAATGTTTGCAACTCCACTGGTATGTCTGCCTTGCCTGTAGGAAAAGTTGATGCAGGTGAATTTAAGGGCGAATTTAAGTCGCCAAGTAAATTTGTTTAACTTGCCTAGAAATATACTCTAATGGGGTGAGAAATCCAAGTCGTTTTCTCGGCCGATTGTTC
>NZ_QGDU01000092.1 GCF_003149045.1 Fibrobacter sp. UWR4
AAGGACCAGCTGGAAGCCGAAGGCAAGAAGGGCAGCAAGTTCCTCCTGGAACCGGTGGGCCGCAATACTGCTCCCGCAATCGCTCTCGCATGCTTGACCCTGGATCCGGAAGAAATCGTCCTGGTTTCTCCGTCTGACCATGTGATCCGCAAGAAGGACGAATATAAGAAGGTCCTTCTCCGCGCTCAGGAACTGGCCAAGGAAGGCAACCTGGTGACTTTTGGGATCACTCCCACTAGCCCGGAAACTGGCTACGGCTACATCGAAGCCAAAGGCGAAAACGTCAAGCGCTTTGTGGAAAAACCGGATCGCGCCACTGCAGAAAAGTATCTGCTGGCTGGTAATTTTTACTGGAATTCCGGTATCTTCTGCTTTACTGCAAAGACTTTCCTTTCTGAACTTCAGAAGCATTCTCCGGACATTCTGGATGCAGCAAAGAGGGCTCTTGCAAATACCGCTATTGAAACTGGCGAACCCATCCGTATTTCCATGGAAGACATGAAGGCTATTCCTTCCAACTCCATTGACTATGCAGTGATGGAAAAGTCCAACATCGTGAAGGTTGTTCCCAGCGATATCGGCTGGAGCGATCTTGGCTCCTTCGATAGCTTGTATGGTGAATATCCTCACGACGAAAACGGCAACAACGTGAACCCCCGCCACATTGCAGTGGGTTCCAAGAACTCCCTGGTCATGGGTTCCCAGCGTGCCATCGCTACCATCGATCTGGACAAGATGCTTATCGTGGACACCCCGGATGCTCTTCTCGTTGCTCCTCTCAGCAGCAGCCAGAAGGTGAAGCAGGTGGTGGAAGAATTGAAGGTTCGTGGCTCCGACCTCATTAGCGTTCCGCAGACAGTGAACCGCCCCTGGGGTACCTACTCCGTGCTGGAATCCACCGACCGCTACAAGATGAAGCGTATCGTGGTGAAGCCGGGTAAGCGTCTTTCCCTCCAGAAGCACTTGCATCGTTCTGAACACTGGGTTGTTGTCAGCGGTACCGCAACTGTTACCGTAGGCGACAAGGTGTTCTACGTCCGTCCCAATGAATCCACCTACATCCCTGTTGGTGAGGTTCACCGCCTGCAGAACGAGGGTCGCCTCCCGCTGGTCATCGTTGAAATCCAGGTGGGCGAATACACTGGCGAAGACGATATCATCCGCGTGGAAGACGACTTCCAC
>NZ_QGDU01000093.1 GCF_003149045.1 Fibrobacter sp. UWR4
AAAAAAAATCCCTAGAAAGTGAATTCTAGGGATGGTTAGGTTTCTAACTTGCGTTTTCGACCAAGAAAAGGACAAGCGATGAGACTTAACCGAGACATAAGATACCAAATTAGCGCACTGTTGGCTGCCGGACATCAACAAAAAGTCATAGCAAAACTAATCGGAATTTCCGAAGGTGGACTCAGCAAGGAGATTTCCAGAAACGGAGGTCGTAAAAAGTACGATCCGGACAAGGCTGACAAGAGGGCCGTAAAGCTCCAGCACAAAGCGCACATTCACTATGAGTATAGCGATGAAGTTTGGGCGGAAACTGAAGCCCTGATAAAGGAGGACTTGTCACCGGAGCAAGTTGTTGGACGCAGGGGGTTGGAGGGTAAGAAAACTCCAAGCGTTCCAACGATATACCGCCATATCAAAGGCAGAGACGAATTCAAGCCACACCTTAGGCATGGGGACAAGAAATATCGAGAGCGGGGTCCTGCAAAGGATGGAAGAGGCTCCATTACGGGACAGGTGCCCATAGACCTGCGTCCGGCGATAGTCGACGAGAAAAGTCGCTTCGGCGATTTTGAAATAGACTTGATCAACGGAGCTCTTCATAAGGGGAACCTGCTCACCGCCAACGACAGAATGTCCATGCTTTGCATCCTGGAGCCTCTACCGACAAAGGATGCAACCGCCCTGGCAGATACTCTGATAGCGGCCTTTTCGCCCTACAAGAGGCTGCTACACACGGTCACTTCCGACAACGGAAAGGAGTTCGCCGATCATGTTCGGATAGCCCAAAAGTTGGATGTCGGTTATTACTTTGCCCACCCTTACCACTCGTGGGAACGAGGTGCAAACGAAAATATGAACGGTCTGATTCGCCAGTACCTGCCAAAGGGAACCTCGTTTGAGGACCTGACGAGAGATGAGGTCAAGTGGATTGAGTGGAAATTGAACAATCGGCCGAGAAAACGACTTGGATTTCTCACCCCATTAGAGTATATTTCTAGGCAAGTTAAACAAATTTACTTGGCGACTTAAATTCGCC